>JAJDZO010000237.1 GCA_022824605.1 Acidimicrobiia bacterium | reverse complement strand
CTGTGCTTCTTCCCAATACTGATCAACACCCACGCCGGGAAGAGATCGCTCGAGTCGGAGTACCTCGACCTGATGTACTCGCTGGAGGCCGGCCGCTGGCAGACGCTGTTCAAGGTTCGCCTGCCCGCGGCGGTGCCGTTCATGTTCGCCGGACTGAAGAACGCCTGCGTCCTCGCGGTGGTGGGCGCCCTCGTGGCCGAGTGGGTCGGCGCGCACGAAGGCATGGGGCCGTTGATCATCCGATCTCTCGGGGTGTTCAAGACCACCCTCGTGTTCGCGGCGATCCTGTACCTGTCGTTCATGTCGATCGCGCTGTTCTGGGTGGTGAGCGCGATAGAGCGCATCGTCCTACGAGTCCTCTACGGCCGGCAGTCGGTCTCGACCGCGCTGTGAGCGGACCCATGCGGTCCGGTATCGGTCCCGTCTCGGTGCTCGACACGCCACGGAGCTGATCACGCAATGGATCAGACAACGGATGCACGGTCGCCGTTGGCACCGCTGCGCCGCTACTGGCATCCCGTCGAGGACAGCGCGGCCGTGGGGAACGATCCCGTTGCGGTGACGCTCCTGGAAGAGGATCTGGTGCTGTTGCGCTCGCCGGGTCGGATCCACGCCCTCGCCGACTCACGCTCCGAGGCGAGCGGCGACGCGTATCGCGCCGAGGACCGCTACGGCCTGGTGTGGGTGGCGTTGGAAGATCCAGTGGCCGACATTGCGCCGTTCCCCGAGTACGCCGACGACGGCTTCCGGAGCTACCTCTCGGTCAGATCCGCTTGGAACGCCAGCGCGGGCCGGTTCACCGAGAACGGCCTGGACGTTACCCACTTTGCCTGGGTACACCCCGGCGCACTCGGCGACCGCGACGACGCCGAGTGCCCGGCCATCAGCATTGACTTGACCAGCTACGGCTTCGAGTACGCCTACAGCCGCGAGTCGCTGGAGTCGCCCTTCGCCGCCGGAGGCCGCACCATCCGCAGCCGCACAATGCACTACCTGCCCTTCACTCGGCGGCGCGTCCTCAGCTCCGACGCCGGCCACTCCGTGCAGTTCGTCACCGCCTCACCGACACGCGCTCGTCAGTGCAAAATCTGGATGATCGAGTCGCGCGACCATCACCTCAACGATCCGATCAAGCCCTACATTGACTTCTCTCGTGCCCTGCTTGAGCAGGACAGGCGGATCGTGGAGAGCCAGCGTCCGGAGATGCTGCCGGTCGACCTCACCGAAGAGCTGCATCTTCGGGGGCCCGATCAAGTAGCCCTCACCTACCGGCGGTTGCTGGCCGACGCGGGAATTGCCGATGTCTGAGATCGACCTGGCACCGCCGCGCCCCTATTGGCTGCCATCGGTGCTCGTTATGCCTGAATGAGATCGGAATCGGGGTCGGGTTCGGCTCGGCTGTTGGCCTGGATCCTGCTGTCCATCAGCACCTACGGATTCGACCTGATCTGTCTCACCGCGCTGATGCCCACCATCCGCGACGACTTGGGCGGCGACGAGCTCTACGGTGCGGTGTTCAGCGTGTTCATGCTCGGCAGCGTCGTGAGTCTCGTCGTGGCCGGTCACCTCTCCGACCGGCTCGGTCCGGTGTATCCCGGCGCTATCGCGCCGGCCTTGCTGGCCGGCGGGCTCCTCGGAGTAGCGGTGGCACCGAACATGGAGATGGTCGTGGCGGCTCGGGCACTGTCTGGCCTGGGAGGCGGCGGCATCCTCTCCACCGCCTATGTCGTGGCGGGGCGCGGGTTCCCGCCCGAAAGACGGGCCCGGCTGTTCGCCATCATCGGCAGCGGCTGGACCATCCCGTCGCTCATCGGGCCCTGGGCCGCCGACGCGGTCGAGGCCGCCTGGGGCTGGCAGTGGATGTTCGTGCTGCTGGCGCCGTGCGCCCTGCTGGCAGCGCTTCTGGCTGTGCCCATCCTTTCCGGTCTCGCCAGGCCTGAGACCCATCCCGGCCCGCTGCGCAACGTCGGACCGGCCGTGTTGTTGGCGGTGAGCGCCTCGCTGGTGCTACTCGGCTCGGGAGACTCCGCCGACCTGTTGGGCGGGTGGCGCTACCTGCTGTTGGCCCCCTGCACGGTGGTGGGCTTCGTGGCGCTTCGCCGCCTGGTGCCCGACGGCACCCTCACAGCCAGAGCCGGGCTGCCATCCGCGGTGGCCGTCCGCGGCCTGCTGGCGATGGCCTTCATGACCACCAACTCGTTCCTGCCGCTCGCGCTGGTGGAGTTCCTCGACGCCAGCGTGGCCGGAGCGGGGATCATCCTCACTGTGGCGGCGATCGCCTGGACGGTCGGCGCGTTCCTTCAGGCTCATCTGAGCCGGGCCTGGACGCCGCGGGGCACCGCCCGTCTCGGATTGTGTCTGGTGTGCGCGGGGATTGTCGCCAGCGCGTTCGTGATCCCATCCGGTCTATCGATCCTGGTTGCCTACGGCACCTGGGCTCTGGGCAGCACCGGCATGGGCCTCACCTACAACACGCTCTCCGTCTACGCCTTGGATGTGGCCCCCGCGGGAGGGGAGGGCCGCACCGCCGCATCGCTGCAGTTGGCCGATCCCATCGGCGCCGCGGTCGGCACGGGCATCGGCGGCGCGGTCGTGGCCACCAGCGTCGGCTTCGTGGGCCTCTGGGTGATGATGGCCGCAGTCACCGTGGTCGGTTTCGCGGCCGCCACAGGCTTGGAGGCCCAACGTCCATAGGTCGAGCAGCTACTGACCGAGCGGCGATAGGCCCAGCGGCGATAGGCCGAGCGGCTGCTGACCGAGCGGCTATGGGTCGAGTTCGGCGACGGTGTCGGGGATGTGGTCGAGCCGGTAGAGGTTCTTGGCGTTGGTGTGGAGCATCTTCTTCACGTCATCGGCGGGAACGCCCCGGAAGAACCGCTCGATGTTGATACGGGAGTTGGGCCAGTCGGTCACCGAATGGGGGTAGTCGGTCGACCACATGATGTGGTCGACGTTGAGGTGGTGGCGCAGATCCAGGCCCACCTTGTCCTTGAGGAAGGTCGAGTAGAAGTTCCGATGGAACGTCTCGCTGGGCATGCGCTGCATCCTGTCGACGGCGCCCGTGAACCACCGGTAACGCAGGAAGATGTCGTCGCACTGCTCGAGCACTCCGGGGATCCAGCCGATGCCGGCCTCCACCAGCAGGACCTTCAGCTTCGGGAACCTCTCGAACAACCCCGAGAACAGGAACTCGGTGCACACCGGGATGGTCTCGGTGCCTGCGACCTTCTCAGCGGCCAGCGCAAGGAAGGCAGGCTTGGTGACGTCGGTCCCTCCCGTCCACTGGCGATTGGGGTTGGGTCTCACGAAGCTCCCGATGTGGATGCCGACAGGGAAACCCGCCTCCTGCGCCACCGCCCAGAAGCGGTCGTCATCGGGCTCCGGGTCGAAGTCGCCGTTGGGCATTCTGG
>JAJDZO010000384.1 GCA_022824605.1 Acidimicrobiia bacterium | reverse complement strand
CGAGGACATCTACGTGGATGAGCAGGAGCGGATCTTCCGGGGTCCGACCTGGTCGTATCTGGCCCTGGAGGCCGAGATCCCCGATCCGGGCGACTTCATCACCACCTATGTGGGCGACACGCCGGTGCTGGTGAATCGTCGCCGCGACGGCAAGGTCGCCGCGTTCGTGAACCGCTGCATGCACCGGGGCTCGATGCTCAAGCGTGAGTGCAGGGGCAACGCCATCATGCACACCTGCCTGTACCACCAGTGGGCCTACGACCTCACCGGACAGCTGCGGGCGGTGCCGTTCGCCAAGGGGCACATGGGCCGCGGCGGGCTGCCGCCCGACTTCGACATGGGGTCGGTGCAGCTCACGTCGCTGCGGGTGGACAGCTATCAGGGCGTGCTGTTCGGGACGTTCTGCGACGACACCGAGCCGCTGGTCGATTACCTGGGCGCCAACGTGCGGGCTGAGCTCGACCGGGTGTTCAACCGGCCTCTGCACCTGCTCGGCTATCAGCGCCAGCGCATTCTCGGCAACTGGAAGCTCTACAACGACAACGTGCGCGACCCGAACCACGGCGCGTTGTTGCACATGTTCCACGCCACCTTCGGCTTGTACCGGCCCACCCAGCGGGGCGGGGTGAAGCTCGACGACCGCGGTCGCCACAACATCAGCTACTCGATGATGGGTACCAGCGACGACGACGCCGACGCCGAGGCGTTCTCGGGCACTCAGAAGGTGTTCGACAAGGGATTCCGGCTCGAGGATCCGTCGATGCTGCAATACGACAAGGAGTTCCCCGACGACGTGTCGTTGACCATCCTGTCGATATTCCCCAACATGGTCATGCAGCAGATCACCAACAGCCTCTGCACCCGCCAGATCCAGACCCGGGGGCCGGGCGAGTTGGAGCTGTACTGGACCTATTTCGGTTACGCCGACGACGACGACGAGATGACCCGCCATCGCCTCAACCAGGCCAACCTGGTCGGCCCGGGCGGGCTGATCTCCATGGAGGACGGCGAGGCCGTCGAGATGGTCCACCGGGCCGTGAAGCGCGAGCAGGACGAGCACGGCATCGTCGAGATCGGCGGCAAGGGCGAGATCGGCGACCATGACTATCTGGTGACCGAGATCCCGATCAGGGGGTTCTGGTCGTACTACTACGAGCTGATGGGGTTCGGATCCGAGCAGGCGGCCTGATGGGGGAGGCGAACCGGCGCGACGCCATCGTGGCGTTGATGGCCGACTATGTGCATCTGATCGACGAGGACCGCCTCGAGGATTGGGTCGAGCTCTTCACCGACGACTGCACCTACAAGATCCTGTCGCGTGAGAACGTCGAGGCGGGCTATCCCTTGGAGTTGATGTCGTGTCTCAGCAAGGGGATGCTGCGCGACCGGGTGGTGTCGCTGCGCGAGGCCAACCTCTACAACCTCCACACCGACAAGCACGTCCTCGGCGTGGTCCGGCTGCATGGCGAGAACGGCGGTGTGTGGTCGGTGCAGGCCAACTTCTCGCTGTATCAGTCCACGCTCGACGGCGAGACCGACCTGTTCGCAGTCGGCACCTACCGCGACAAGGTGGTGTTCAAGGGCGACCGCCCCCTGTTCGCGGAGAAGATCGCAATCAACGACACCTTCGCAGTAGCCAGAATGCTCTCCACCCCGATCTAACCCCTCGGATCGATCATTTGCAGCCTGCTGTGGCGAGCGATGACATTGAAGTCGCGGTCGGCATGGAGGACGCCGGCCCCGGCCCGGAAGGCGATGGCCGCGATCAGGCAGTCGATGAGCGAGCGGGGCGTCTCCCCGTGGCGGCGACACGAGCGGTAGATCGACGCGGCTGCGTCGTAGTCGGGCGGCAGCGTCTCGATTGTCTCGGCACGGTCCAGGAGGCGGCGCAGGTCTCGTAGGTGTTGATGTCGGCGTGCTCCGGCGAGCACCTCCATCCGGACCGCATCACAGACAGCGATCTCCGCTGCCATCATCGCTGTTCGCATTCGGGTGTGTGCGGCGCTGCCAGTGCCTCGCAGGTACTCGACCCACGCCGAGGTGTCGGCCAGGATCATGGATGCCGGTTGGCCCGCATCTCATCAAGGTCGCCTTCCCAGCCGGTCCCCTGCATCGCCAGAGCCTCCTCCAGAGACATCGGCTCTACGGCGAGCGTCCGTAGGGCCAGGTTCACGGCCTCACGCTTGGTGCGTAGCCCATACTGCCGCATCACGGACAAGCAGGCCTGTTCGTCGATATCAATGTTGGTTCGAGCCATACACCAACCATACACCATCGCGACTTGTGCATGTACAAGAGGTCACCACCAACGGCGACCGGGTACCGCCAGCGAGAGCCGCCCTACGGACCGGAACTGGCCCCTGATAGATCATCGCTGAGCGTGGTACAATGTTGCCAATCCCCCCAGCCGCTTCTGGTGGCTGGGTGCAGGGCCCGCTTCGGCGGGCCCTTGCGTTTACCAGGCGTCCGGTTTCCAGATCTCGCCCTGGCGGTCGCGCAAGTTGGGCGGCAACTGGGCCTTTGCGAGGACGTTGGGCCGGAGTTGTGAGCAATCAGAGGAAGTCGCGCTCGTAGATCTCCTCGCCGAGTCGGGCGGTCTCTGCTGTCAATGGCCTGTTAGGGTCGCATTGTGGCTTCTACCAGGTTGCGCTCCGACGGCCGGGTGACGATCCCCAAGTCTCTGCGACATGCCGTCGGCCTCAGCGCAGGCGACGAACTCGACGCCGAGGTGGCTGGCGACGGAATCCTGCTGCGCCCGCGGCAGCCGCGCGATCCTGAGCAGTGGTGGTACTGGACCGAGGAATGGCAAGCCGGAGAGCGCGAGATGGAAGC
>JAJDZO010000353.1 GCA_022824605.1 Acidimicrobiia bacterium | reverse complement strand
AGCCCGCCGCTGACAAGCAAGCCGAGAAGCCCGCCGACGCCCCACAACCCGCCGCTGCCGAAGCGACCGCCGACGCCATCGAACAGCCCGCCGCTGCCGAAGCGACCGCTGACGCCCCGCAGCCCGCCGCTGCCGAAGCGAGCGCCGACGCCCCGCAGCCCGCCGCTGCCGAAGCGACCGCTGACGCCCCGCAGCCCGCCGCTGCCGAAGCGACCGCCGACGCCACCGAACGGCCGGATACCACCGAACAGCCCGCCGACAGCGAAGAGCAGCCCGCAGGCAGCGAAACAGCCGCCGAGACGGCAGCTTCTTCATGATCGACTTCGAGGTTGAGGGCAACGTCGCTCTCATCACCTTGAATCGGCCCGAGGCTCGCAACGCGGTCAACGGCACGGTCTCCCAGGGGCTTGAAGCGGCCATCGACCGGTTGGAGGCCGACGACTCGCTATGGCTCGGCATCCTCACCCACACCGGGCCGGTGTTCTGCGCGGGCGCCGACCTGAAGGCCATCGCGGCAGGTCGCTTCTCTGAGCTGTCAACCAAGCGGGGCGGATTCGGCGGCATAGTGCTGCGAGAGCGCACCAAGCCCCTGGTGGCGGCCATCGACGGTCCCGCTCTGGCCGGCGGTACCGAGATCGCGCTCGCCTGCGACCTGCGGGTGGCGTCGGTGGCGGCCCGCTTCGGACTGCCCGAGGTGAAACGTTCGCTGCTCGCGGCCGCGGGCGGCCTGATTCGCCTGCCCCGCTCGATCCCGACTGCGATCGCGATGGAGATGATCCTCACCGGCGACCCGATCGACGCCGAACGCGCTTACCAGCTCGGCCTCATCAACGAACTATGCCAGCCGACGGAGGCGCTCGACGCTGCCCGGCGCCTCGCGGCCCGGGTCACCGTCAACGGTCCTCTGGCGGTGCGGGAGTCCCGCCGGCTCGTGCTCGAGAGCTTCACGCAGACCGACGCCGAGGCGGTGCTGGCCGCCGGGCGCGCCCAGATGCGCCTGCGAGACACCGAGGACTTCCGTGAGGGGCCGCTCGCCTTCATCGAGAAGCGCCCACCCGTCTGGAAGGGCCGCTAGAGCAGCGAACGGTGCACGGTTATGGCTCGTGCGACCATGCCGTGCGTCTCGAAGAAGTTCTTGGTGCTGCGGTCCCCGGGCAGCGCCAGGCTGTCCACGCCGATGCAGCCCTTCTGGCCGGCCCACTGGATCAGCAACTCCATCATGGCCTCACCCACGCCCACCCCGCGGGCCTCAGCCAGCACGTAGATGTCGCCGACACGGCCCACCGTCGAGCCGTCGTGGAGTTCGACCACACGGATCGCCCCGTAGCCCACCACCGCGTCGTCGATGGTGCCCACCACCACCAGCGCATCGTCGGCCTCGAAATCCTGAACCAGGCTCTCGCGCTGCGGGTCGGGCCGGGCTTCCAGGCGCGACCACACCCGCCCGCCCCGCAACTCCGACAGCTCGGCGGTCGCCTCAGCCGCCAACCCGACCACTTCGGCGAGGTCGGCCTCAGCCGCTGGTCTTGCCCCCTCAGCGATCGAGGTCATAAGCCGGTTCGGTCAGCGAGCATGGCACTGTGCAGGTTCTCAGCCTCCGAGAATCCTCTCGATCGACTCGCAGGGTTCCTCGCCCGACGGGCATATCGGACTGGAACGAGAACCGAACTGGCTGACGCTGACGATCAGGAAGCACTGGCCGCAGGTCCACTCGTCTGAGCGGGGCGGCGCGACCACCGAGGTCGGCTTCGCTTCTCCCCCTTCGTCCTCCTCGTCGTCATCGTCGTCACTGGCCGCGATGCGGTCCCGGAGGATCTCCTCGAGGTCTGCCTCGACGTCGCTGGGATGGACGTCGTCGTCTTCGTCGTCATCGACCGGCGCAGGCACATCGTCGTCGTCATCGTCGTCGTCTTCGTCGTCATCCAGATCGTCGTCGTCATCTTCGTCGTCTTTGTCGTCCAGATCGTCGTCGAAGTCGTCGTCCTCGTCGAAATCCTCGTCGCCGTCGAAGTTGTCGCCGAGGTCTTCGTCGAAGTCGTCCGCTTCGTCGAAGTCGTTGTCGAAGTCTTCGTCGCCACGAGGGCTCTTCTGAGTCATCGCATCAGCTCAGGGGTTGCTCGGCACAGGGAGGTGGGCCGGATCATAGACACAGATCGGCGAGGCGCAACTGCATTCGGGCATCGGTTCCGCGCCCGCCGCCGACCGGCGCATGCCGCGAGACTCCCCATCGACCACTCCCCTACCCGCTCGGGCGGGTGCTCAACTCTGGGGCTGCGTCCCCGCCGTTGCTGTCGCGGCGGTCGGAGTCCGGATCCGATGACGGATGCGTCTGCGACAACCGGAGTTTTTCCACCCGCTTCTCGGCGTCGAGGCGGCCCAGACCGGGATCCTCGGCGTGGTTCACGAACGACATCAACTCAGCCACGGCTGCGTGGCCCGCTTCGGTGGCGATGAGCGTGTGCATCCGCTGGCACACCCGGCGGTAGGCGGGATGGCCCTGAGGGGTGGTCCGCAACTCCAGCATGTGCATCGCGGCGCGGGCGTTCATCTGCATCGAGTAGCGGATCCGGTACGCGAGCGCCACCGCGTAGGAGGACTGGTCGCCGAACTCGGCGCTCAACGCCTCGTAGAGCCGGGCCGAGCGGGCCATCACCGCGTCGAACTTCTCGTCCACATCGGCGGCGTCCACTGCGGAGGGCCGCACATACCCGTGGCGGGTGGACAGCGGCTGCCATTCGATGGTGAGCATCCGATGGCGCTGCAGGTCTCGGAACGCTCCGTAGTCCGACAGCACGTCGAAGCGGTAGTACACCCGTTCCAGCGCTCGGCCGGGACGGTGGCGACGGTTCTGGCGGTCCCCGCAGTAGGCCCTCACCACCGCCACCCGCTCGGCGGCCGACATGGCTCTCACCCTCGACTCGATGGTGCGGTCCGACAGCGACGTGTGGGGGTAGAGCATCGCGGCGATCATCCTGGTCTCGCCGTCGGGGTCGTATTCGACCAACTCGACGGAGTCGTCGGCGACCGGCCCTCCCACCGCGTCGCCGAAGGTGCGGGCGGCAACCTCGTCCATGGCGGCCCGGTTGTCGGCCAGATAGCCCGACGTGAGCCCGCCGCGGTCGGGCAGGTCCACCCGCTTGAGGAACGACGGGATCACCTTGCGCAACTCGGTGAGCATCATGTCGGCGTACAGGCGGGCCTCGGGCAGCGGATGGGCCCGCATCCGCAGCAGCAGCGCCTCGTAGGCCTGTCCGGTGCCGTATATGCCGACGTTGCTCAACGACGCAGCCGGCAGCAGGCCGCGGATCGAGTCCAGGGCCCGGGCCTTGATCGCCTGCCGGTAGGCGAAGTCGGAGTCGCCGGGCTCTTTGGGTGTGTTGGCCCTGAAGAAGTCCTGCATCACCGGCACGAGCTCC
Source organism: Acidimicrobiia bacterium (assembly GCA_022824605.1). Classification (GTDB taxonomy): domain Bacteria; phylum Actinomycetota; class Acidimicrobiia; order Acidimicrobiales; family Aldehydirespiratoraceae; genus Aldehydirespirator. The sequence goes on along the minus strand of JAJDZO010000353.1, from coordinate 1,896 downwards.
GAATAGGTGGAGAACATGCGGTCGATGTCGCCCACGTAGCGGGTGCCGAGCGACGAGTTGAGCACCTGCGGGTCGCGGTAGTACCGGTAGCGGCCGCCGAGGCGCTGGTCGTAGGCGATGTAGCGGGTGCTCTGCTCCAGGTAGGCCATCAGCCGGCCCCACTCGAGCACCTTGGTCAACAGGTTGGAGGCCTGCTCGCAGGCCAGGTGCACGCCGCCGAGCTGGGCCACGGAATCGTCGCCGTAGTCGAAGAAGACCCGGTCGTAGAGGGCTTCGGCCCGGCGCAGGCCGACGGTGGCGTCGATGGTGACGTCGCCGGTTATGTCGAGGTCGTCGACGAACTCGTCGAGGAACAGCCGGCGCAGGCTCAGCATCGAGCGGGAGTAGCGGGCGAACAGCGCTCCTTTGACGACTTCGGGCAGGTTCACCAGGGCGAAGACCGGCTGATCGAGGTTGGTGAAGTAGCGGCGCAAGATGTCGGCTTCGTCGCGCGAGAAGGACTCGGCCGCGTAGAGATTCACGAGGCGCGACACTAGGGGCGCCACCGGCGCTGGGCGCGGATCGCGCCAGGGGCTGTCGGGTCGGCGGCCGCCGAGTCGGCGCCGCTCGACCGGCGCGCGGCGAGATGCGTGTCCGTGGGCCTAGGCAGCGGCGAACTCGGCCTGCATTGCGGGCAGCACGGCGTCGTCGAGCCAGCAGTCCAGCGCGGTCATGGCCAGGGCCTTGGCCCCGTCGATCACCGCGGCGTCACCGGCGGGACCGCGGGCGTACTCGGCGAATGCGGGGGTGTGAATGGGCACATCGTCGGGCGCGACCTTGATCATGGGATGAATCGACGGCACGGCGTAGCTCACGTTGCCCATGTCGGTGCTGCCCACCACCCGGCTGCCGGGATCTTCAGCCAGCGTGCGGCCGAGGGTGTCGAGGTTGGCCAGGTAGCGGTCCAGCAGGGTCGGGTTGTCGTTCATGTCGGCGTAGGCGGGATCCTCCCATTCGAGCTCGATCTCGCATCCGGCCGCGGCTGCCCCCGCCCGCAGGCAGGCCACCACCCGCTGCTTGAGCGGTTCCAGCGAGACGAGGTTGGTGGAGCGCACGTACCACTCGGTGGCGGCGGTGACCGGAACGATGTTGGGCTTGGCGCCGCCGTCTCTGAAGACGCCGTGGATGCGCTCGTCGTCGCGGATGTGCTGACGCAGTGCCGCGACCGCGTTGTAGCCGAGCACGGCCGCGTCGAGAGCGTTGCGTCCCTTCTCGGGTGCGGCCGCGGCGTGGGCGGCCGCACCGGTGTAGCGGGCGTGGACCCGATGGACGGCCACCGCGTGGAACACGCTGAGTTCGTGGTTGGCGGGGTGCACCATCATGGCCGCGTCGGTGTCGGAGAATGCGCCCTGGCGCATCATCAGTTCCTTGCCGCCTCCGCCTTCCTCGGCGGGGGTTCCGACCACGGCCACTCGTGCGTTCGCTTCGCCGGCCATCGAGGCCAGGGCCAGTCCCGCCCCCAGTCCCGAGGCGGCGATGATGTTGTGGCCGCAGGCGTGGCCGATGCCGGGCAGAGCGTCGTACTCGCACACCACGGCCACCAGTGGACCGTCGCCGGTGCCGGCTCGGGCCTCGAAGGCGGTGTCGACGCCGTAGGCCTGGCGCTGCACGGCGAGGCCGTGATCGGCGAGCACCCCGGTGAGCAGGTCGTGGGCGTGGTGTTCCTCGAAGGCCAGTTCGGGATGGGCGTGGATGCGGTGCGACACGTCGAGCAGTTCGGGGGCGAGCCGGTCGACCTCGTCGCAGATTCGCTTCTTGGCTTCAGCTATGTCCATGGCCGTGATCCTAGAGCCCGGTCGGGACCGGCGGTAACCGCGCTGGCGAGGCGGGTCTAGGCGCCGGTCGGGATCCAGACCT
>JAJDZO010000089.1 GCA_022824605.1 Acidimicrobiia bacterium | reverse complement strand
GACGCGCCGTAGGGCATTCGCAAGACGCGGTGCAGCGCGCAGGCGGTGCCCAGCCAATGGGTGTGTACCGCGTCTCGGACCTCGACCTCGCTGCGGGCACCGTCGTGTTGCCCGACTAGCCGGTCCACCTCGCTGCGCCATTGCGCGATTGCTGACTCGTGGCGGTAGTAGACGACCGTCAACATGGTGTGACTGACCAGCATCAACGCCGCTGCGATACAGGAGAACACGAACAGCAGTTCCGCATCGTTGTCGCTCAAGCTGTCGGGTCGGAAGTCATCGTCGTTGAGCAACAGGACGACGCATATCGCCAGATACAGCAGAAGCAGTCCGGAGGACCATCGCACCGGCATCGTGTTGACGAATCCGTGGCTGACGACGTTCAGGATGCAGATCGCCATTACCGCTAGCACCAGGGCGCTTAAGACCCATGGGCTGAGACTTGATCCGCTCGGGTCGGCTGTCAGGATCGATCGAACCGGCCCCGGCCAGACCATCAGCGCCGCGCAGCCGCCAGCGATGAGCGCCGCCCCCAGGATCAGCTGGCGTTGCTGTCGGATCGTCGTGCGGGGAAGGTTCAGGGCCAGGAGCACCAAGGCCAGCGCGCCTGTGGGAAGGATCGCGAGTCGGGCCCGGGCGTCGGCGTCGATCACAATCTCGTCGACGCTCAAAGCATGGCGGAATGGCGGGAACAGCACGGCCCAGGCAAGTACGGCCAGAACCGCCCCGAAGGCCAGACATATCGGGACGGCCGCCGACATGTCGGCGGTGGCCTGCAGTCGCTCCTGGCGGCGCGGGCTGAGTTCTTGGAGCCTTGCATGGATTGCATTGACCCGTCGGCGGGCTTCGTGCTTCTGTCGGCGGAACTCGTCGGTGAGGGCCGGCAACAGCGCGGGCGGGGGTGTGCCCTCTGGGCGCGCCTCAACGGTCGCCTCGGCTCGGACGGGCTCGGCTGTCGTCTCGGTCTCGTCGGCTGCCGAGGGGGCCGGGCTCGGCACCGGCTCCAGCGGACCGCCGGTCGAGTTCTCGTCATCGGGTTCGAGAGACTCGAAGACCTCTTGGAGCGTGTCGTGCGTGGGTGAGCCCACCAGATGCTGGACCGACGCGAGCACCTGTCGGTGGCTGCCCGAGGCCTGTTCTCGGACGAGGTCGGCATCTTTCGCCCCGTCAGCCACCCCCAACGTGTGCTTGAGCAGCCGGTCCCATTCGTCGGGCCACGAGATCTCGGCGGGGCTGGCGGCGTGATCGCAGGCCGGCGAATCGTCCTCGTCGCAGTCGTCCGTCCTCGCCTCGCCCGGACCCTCCCAGAGGTTGTCAAGCACAGGATCGGTCGAACGCATTGTGTTGGCAGTTTGCTCCACGATCTCCTGAAACTGGTCGCTCACGCTGCGGCGCAGCCGCCGCGGAAAGCGATGAATGTCCGTGCCTACCCGTCTCATCAGGCCCATCAGGAAGGTTCGGCCTGAAGGGGCGGCGTCCGGCGGCGTATCGGGAGCGGGCAGACCAAGCCTGCCGACGACCAGGCGATCGACAGCCTGCCGCGCCATGGCCTCGGGCGTGGGGCTCCGCGCCGTCCCGGCAGGCACTGGTAGGCGGTCGCCCGACTCGATCACATCCGTGGGCGGAGGGCAACGCAGCCGGGCGGACCGCACCTGCGACCGCGCCACCCGTACAGCCCCTGGCTGGGCGTCGGCGGGGTGGTCCCAGGCGAGGGGGTGGTTGTCCATCGTGGCCCACAGGCCGCAGATCGAGAGTGTCTCGATGGCTACGTGGGTTCCGAAGGAGTCGGGATCACTGGCGTCGAGCGGCCGCGCCACCGCCGACGCCAGTCTGCGGTCCTCGGGAACGACGACGATCCGCTTGTCGCCACCGTGAAACCTGACGCCGGAGGCGGCGCCGTACTCGGGGAAGGCGATTCGGAAGTCGTGGACCCGCGTGTCGGGCGGTGCCAGCAGGCGGCAGTCCTGCACGAGTTCGTCAGTGGCCGCGGCCAGCCGCCCGAGCGCTGCTTCGGCGAGCGGTCCGCTGAAGACTCCCACGATGTCCAACCGATCGATCCGGCCGGCGCGCGACAGAGCGACAAGCGTGTCGGCGGCGGGCGCATCCTCACCGATCAGGCAGCGGCTGTCAACGCCCTCTGCGGAGACGCCCACCGCGAGGACCGGCCTGGCGTAGCCCTCCGCGATCAGGGCTCGGATCGTCTCGATCCCGTGCGCAACCGGCGAGTCGGTCGTGTGGTGGACGACGATGACCGCGCGGCGCTGCTCGCCATCCGAGCCGGTGCCCGCCAGCCGCCGATAGTCGGCGCCCGGCCGCAGCAGGGCCGAGTCCCTTGTCACCACATTCCCCTGCCGGCGGGCACTTCCTGTCCGCAGGCGGCCGACAGCTGTTCGAGCGCCTTCCCCATGTGCTGCCACAGGCCAGTCCATCGGGGTGCTCTCGACAGGTGCTTCGCGTCCTGAGCCCACTTCCTCGTCTCGGTGTCGTAGCGAGTTCCGAAGTCGCTGCGGGCCTCCTCGAACAACTCGGAGAGCCGCTGAGCCCTTTCGTCTGGGGTCTGTGATCCCGAATCTCTGAGCAGTGGATCAACGAGTCTCTCCCCGATCCGCCCGTTGTCGATCCAGCGCTGCAGGGCATGGCTCGGCTCGTCGTACTCATAAAGATCGATCTTGGCGCGGCCGTCTCCAGCCAGTCCGAGGTCACGCAACTCCTTGTAGGCGTCGAGTGGCGTGAGGCTGTCGATGGCTCCGACCTCGATGTAGGCCAGGCCCAGGGTCTCCAGCACGCAGGCGAGCGTGTCGTCGTTGTCGATGATCTGCGACAAGAGCGGATACGGAAACGGCGCCGCGTTCGGATTGCCGTCCCGCAGGATCCGTACCGGCTGACCGCGGCTGCCCTTGTCGATCCGGCCGAGGGCGATACCGGTGAACCAGCCCCGGATCATGCACAACAGCAGTGGTTGTGGAACGGGTACGAACTTGTCGAGACGCCTGCCCGTGCGCAACTTCCAGAAGTTGTCGAGCCCGGCCGGTGTCGTCTTGGCCTTGTTCCACGCTCCCGCCACCGGGTCGGTCAGCGATTTCATCACGAGGATCGAGTGAGGGGCGTGCAGCACGCTGGTTACGTCCACATGCTTCACAGCGCCACTGCTGGTTAGCAGATCCTTCATGGCGGCATCCGCCACGCCGCCGCCCGACAGCACCTCGCGCAGTCGATTCTCGGCGGGATGGCCTTGCAGTGGAATCTGGCTGAAGCTCCGCCGGTGCGACTTGGAGGCGGTCCCCGGGTGCACCTTTCCGAGCAGCCCTCTGTCGATGCTCACCAGTGGCCCCGACGCCTTCATGGCGGCATTCAGTTGGGCGAGAAACCTCGTGCGATGCCGTTGGATCTCCGCTTCGTTGAAGTCGTCGCCGAACTGTCCGCCGTCACCGAGATAGGAGCGGATTCCGTGGTTGATGAGACGCTCGAAAGGGGTGCCCCGACGGCGGAGCCATCTCTTAGCCCGGTGCCGCAGATCATCGGTGCTGGTCTGCACTCGGGCTGCGATCCGGGCGGGATTGCGTGAAGGGTCCAGGGGCCTCTCGGTCCTGGGCCACCAGTGGTTCTGGACCGCGATGCACCGCGACCGGCTGTAGGCGAGGTCGCTCATCCCGGGCTCGGATTTGAGGAACTCGCCGATTACTATCGCGTCGCGGACCGTCACTCTGCGGCTCTCTGCGGTCTGCTGCGGGAATGTCTGCTCAAGCCGAGCGGAGAAGTGTTCAGGGAACTCCCCGGTGTCGATCACCGCGAACTCGCTGACCGGCGGTTCGAACGCCTTCGAAGGCCTCGCGTCGTTCCAGGCGGGCCATGCCTGGGTGGCGCGCTTCTCCTCGCCGGTGTTGACGCCCGCGTCGCGGAGTGCTCGTGCCAGGGGGCTTAGGAGGCGCTGAGCGATCTCTTCGCACAGGTCAGCGGACCGGTCGAGAAGGCTCTCTTCGCCTACGTACTTGGCCAGATGGACCGCGTCCCGCACCGAGCGCTCCAGCATGTGGTTGTCGGCGTCGATCCTGCCTTCGAGCCCTTCGAGGGTTGCCCGAGGAGCCCGCTTCCAGCTGGATTGCCAGTCCCGACGCAGGGTTGCTTCGTCGCGGAGGTCGCGGGTGACGTCCCGGACCAGGTGCTCGGCCGCCAGATCGCACATGGCCGTCGCGACGCGAAGCCCGCGGCTGGCAATCTGCCTTTCCAGGGCGTCCAGCACTTGGGCCTCGATCGTGGGAACCCACTCGCGTATCTTGGCCGCGAGAGCGTCCTGGTAGTCGCGCTCGTATGAGGTCAGCGACTGCTCCACGGCATGGGTGATCTCGTCGACCCAGTCGTGGAGGCTCTTTCTGTCACCGTGGCCGATGCTTGTCTTCTTGAGCGCGCTCTGGACGAATTCCTCTTCGAGCGCCTCATCGGGGGGCAGCGCGTCGATGATCTGGTTCTCGTCTGGTCCGTACTCTGACAGGCCCGCTTCGCGCAGGAAGGAGTCCCGGTACTCCTCGGCGATCGCGCGGGCGAGTTGGTCCGCGTCGGCGGTGCCCAGATCCCGTTGCACCCGCTGCGCCTCGTCGGAGAGCAGGTGATAGTCGGCGAGATGTTCGTGGGCGTCGCGGGCGACGCGCTTGATGATGTAGTCCTCGAGATAGTCGGTTCCCAGGCTTACCCGCGAGAAGCCGAGAGCCGAAAACAAGGGGAGCCCTTTGGCGTCGCCGCCCGCGTCCACGAGGATCTCGTTCATCGGCTGATTGAGGGACGACTGCGTGAAGTTCCCGATGGTGTATGCGATGAGTTGTCGTTGGACGGAGATGTCGGTCGCCCACGACACCAGGGATCGACCGGTCATCTCGAAGGTCCTCTCCGGGGTGCCGAAGTTGACTCCGTCGGCATTCTGCCGTCCGACCAGGAACGGGAAGGCGGGGCCCCGTTCGAAGCCGTTCACGACCAATCCGGCCGCACTGAGAGTGGGATCGGGCAGGGGTATCGGGTCGTGTCCGCTTCGCCAGGTTGCGTTGATCAGCTCGCTGACCGATGCGAGGGTGTTCGCCTGCACTCCGTCGGTGACCGCGCCGGTCAGGGAGTCGAACACATCGGGCGTATAGAGGAGCGCGAACACGCGGCTGCCGGCGTCGTCGGGCGTGCGGGTGGCTCGGAGTACGTCGCACACGGTGTTGAGAAGGCCCGCACCCGTGCCTCCGGCGAGCGACGAGATCACTACGACGTAGATGTTGGACTTGGTGTCCGGGTCGTTCCCGGTGGCCTGCTTGTACAGCTCGCCGAGTTCGGGATCGGTCTCGGGTTCCGTCAGGCGGTCCATGCACTTTGTCAGCTCGTTGTTGATTCTTGAGGCGTAGGCCAGGGCTACGGTCTGTCCGATCGCCCTGAACTGCCCGGCGCCCATCAGCAGGGGCACGCTTCCGGCCGGCCCGGCGGGGTCGGGTCGCCAGCCGCAGAGGTCGTAGTGGAGCCCAGGCTTTACGTCGAGGCTCTCCTGGACGGCCTTGAACGTGATTGCGCTGTCGATCAGGCCGACGTACTCACCGGGGGTGAGCGGGTCGACCAATTCGTCGAGTTCGGCGCCGTCCGCGACGTTGGGGGTGTCAATGTTGACGAACTGCCAGCCTCTCGGCAGCGGCCGGGCGACATTGTGCTCGTTCTGCCACCGATGGAGTTCGTGCTTGAGAAAGCGCAATGTCTTTCCGCCCGATCCTCCCAGTCCGACGAATAGGAACTTCGCGTACATGGTCTGGGCTTCTCCTGTGTTGTTCTGTCAGGTGGTCGAGGGTTCTGTGGGTCGAATTGCGGGTCGAGGCCCACCGCCGCCGGTGAGCCGGCGAGTCAGCGGGGCCTGCGGGGCCTGCGGGGCGGGGGTTCTCGACGGCGCGGCGGGGGATCGCTCGGACCCCCGTCCGGTCTGGGCCGCGGGCGCGGAGGAGGAGAGGATCGGCTCGGAGGCCCGTCGCGGGGTGTTCGTGCAGGCATGTCGCGCCGCTTCGGTGCGGTGTCGTTGGGTCTCTGGGCAGGCATGTCGGGCACCGATGCGCTCCGCCCGGGCGGGCTCGCGTCCTGTCCTTGCGCTTGGGCGTCGGATGTGCTCACCGTTCCGGGATCGGGAGCCTCGCGGAGGCGCGTGCCCGCGGTCCGCAAGAGCTCGGTGAGGTTCCGACTCTCGAAGCGTCGATCCCCGGGGCGCTTGGGAACGAGTAGGTAGGCGACCCCGTCGGGTGTGTCGGTCGCGCCGGCGTCGCCGGCCTTCAGCGCGATGACGATGAGATGGTCGAACTGTCCGGCGGTGGTTCCGGGCTGTGATGCGGGACCGGGTGGCCTGGCGCTGAGGGAGTGCGAGCCCTGCGCGACGGCCGGGCGGCCCCAGCCGCCGTTGAGGATTGAGGTGACCTGCCGCCAGCGTGGATGCTCTGCGTCGATGCGCAGGTCGAAGACGCGCAACTGCCGACGACTCCCGGAGATCGATTCCATGTCGACATCGTCGAGACTGAAGTTCTCGAGTTGCGTGGAGTGCAGTCCGGTCGGCCGCGGTTGTGTCGCAAACTCCAGTCGTGTGGCGAAGAAGTTGCCCGCCGGGGGCAGCTGGTTCGACCGGGCCATGATCGTGTAGAGCATCGTGTAGGTGAGGACCGCGGCGATTAGCGCCATCAGCGCGGCGAGCCACGGATTGCTACGGGCCCTCAGGTCGAGTTCCAGCCGCAGATCCTCTTGTGCGATCACCCGCTGCTCGGACCAGGGCAGGTGCCAGACCGCTTCGACTGTCAGGCTCCCGGCACCTTGGAGTCTGGTGTTGCTGAGCGGCCCAGTCGAGACGAACTCTAGAGGAGCCAACCGTTCGCCTGAGCCCAGTCGCAGCGTGCTCCCGTCTCCGGCGAGGTCGGGTCCGGCCGCGAAACGCCAGTCCAAAGACTTCGGCAATCCGCTTCCTGAGGCGTCCCCGGGGGAATCGGCCGACCAGGTTGCCGAAAGAACCAGTGTGCCGATGCCGGGGCCGATGGCCGTGCAGGTCGCCACGGCCCCGAGGGGCTCGACCGGCACTTCGCCGTCGTCCGCATTGACGAGCGTCGGCGACGATTCTGAGCATTCCAATGTCGGCGGGTCGGCGACGGGTACCGACAACGGCGGTACCACGATCCGCTCGGCCTGCGGTTCAGCGGGGCCGTCAGGCAGCTGCCAGCTGAGCGTCACCTGCACCTCGCCGTCGAGATCCCACGGCCCCTGCGGCGCAAGTGGATCGCTGACGACCCGGAACTGCTCGGGCAGGTCGTCGCTGCCGAGTTGGCCTGTGATCCTGGTCCCGTCGGCCGTCTCTAGGTGATAGGCGACGTCGCCGGACGGCGCGGCGACTTCGACAGTGCCAGCCCCCTCAGTGGGAGCGCCGTCTGCGGGGAGATTCACTCGGCATTCGGAGGCGATGACCCGGCCGGAGAATGCGCCTTCCTGCCATTCGCCTTCGACCCGGGGCGTCGTCTCGGTGCATTCGAGTGTCGGCGGCTGCGGCTCTGGCGGCGGTGGCGGCGCAGTCGTCGTCGTTGTTGCCGGCGGTGGCGGGAGGACCGTGAAGTCGGTCACAACCTCGGCGTCAAGCTCAGCCTGACGGCCCCAGAGATTCTCGGCGAACCTGGGTTCCAGCCCACCTTCGAGTCGCTCCACACGGGTCACGCCGTCGGGTGTGCCGCTGGGGTAGTCGAAATCTGCGTGCTGACCCTGCTCGCAGGCCCGGCTGCGGATGGGCGTGGTCGGGTACTCCGCCACGAGCACGAAGGTGTTCAGGGGACACTCGTAGGGCCACATATCGACCCGCAGCGTGTAGGAGGCGCCCGCCGCCAACTCGCCGAGAGGCGTGCCCTCCCCGTCGATGACGGACGCGTGCATCCTCAGGGGCTCAGCGACCGGTCTGGAGTAACAATCGAGCGTGACGTTGCCGGACTCCGAGGACTCGTCTGGGGAGACTTCGAGTCCGATGCTCCACCCCGCGGGCAGGCCCTCCATGTCGCCCGAGTCGAGCGTCAGCCGGCGGCGGGATCCGGCGGGCATCGGTCTCCATTCGCCGCCGGCGTCTGCCTGAGCTGAGTCGAGCAGCCGGTAGCGGCTGATCTCGCCGCCGTAGGCCAGGACCTGGATCTCCTCGATGAAGGCGCTGGCAGGAAGCTCGCCGCTGGTCACTCGGCTGCCGTCGCGAAGCCGCTCGCAGTCCGACCAGTCGCGGAAACCGGTCAACGTCGGTTCGATCAGCCGGTTGGGCAGGTCGAGCACGTTGGCGACCGTGAGGATCTCCCCGGCCCGGTCGCGTATGTGGCGGCAGTCCGAGGATGTTGGAACCCCGGCGACGACCGGCGAGTCGAGGTGCCCGGTGAAGCCGCGGATCACGTCCATGGACACCTCGGCCATGCCCTGCTGATCGAGGTTGGAGGCGGCGAGTCCGCGCTGGAACTTCGCGCCGAGCAGCACTGCGAAAGTCTGAATCTGCTTGTCCTCGAAACGCTGCTTCATCGCTCCGCAAAGCCGACCTCGAAGCTCTTCGGCAGTGCGGGTCTCCTCGCCGCTCAACCCCCTCACGGGATCGTGCAGGCCGTCGGTGAACCAGACCAACACCCGGCACGAGCCCGGGCGGGCCTGCTCGAAGACCTCAGCCGCCGCCTCAAGCGCGACGCCGTAGTCGGTGTAGCGCTCGTTGCCCATCGCAGCCTCGATCTCGGTGTCGGCGGGATGCTGGGCGCCGTCGGCGGCGGCGGGCGCGAAGCTGGGCGCGTGGAGGTGGCGCTCGACATCGAAGCCGATGAGAGCGACATGCACTTCGGGGCGTTTCGACAGGTCGCTGCGAATCTGCTTGAGTGCCGATCTGCGTTGCTCACCGTCAGGATCGGCGCCGTCGGGTCCGTTGAGAGAGCCCGACTCGTCCATCATCAGCAGAAGGTCGACAGTCTGGGTGGCCGCATCGCAGGGCCGGTATCCGTCCTCGGTCAAGGATTGAGCGGCCGCCGTGGTTGATTCGGGCAGCAGCGCTGCCGCGGCCGTCGCCGCCACGACCGCAGCGAGGACTGCGAGCCCGAACCGGACACGGGCGGGCATGAAACGCCGAGTGCCCCTCACAGGTGCCTCGTGATCTCCAGTCCCAGGAAGTAGGCGTGGACGATGCCGAGACCCCAGGCCGTGATGGCCGTCCAGCAGACGATTCGTCGCGTTCCGCTCAAGTTCGCATAACGCGAGGGCACCTGCCGACGATTGTCGGCCGTCGCGAACCAGCCCAATGCGATGAAGCCCAGCACCGAGCCGACGGCCAAACCGACGAGGTTGGATGCAGGCCCCCCGAGGATGCCGCCCGCTCGAAACATGAGCGCTGCGACCAGCAGAGTTGCCGCCACACCGACGACAGGTGCCCTCGACGGCTGACTGGTGGCCGTTCGGGCTGGGCCGCTAGCTAATTTGTTGCCGAGTTCTGGCTGCCGGGGGGGGGGGTGGAAGAGACGGCTCGCGTCCGCGTGAGTACCCCCGGTCGTTCACTCCGCGAACTATAGTGCTGCGGCACCGGCTGGGTATCGCAGACGGTTGTTTCCTGCTGAGGTGTTCGAGGATTCGCGACCCGTCGTACTGGCGTCGACTCCGCTGCTGGTTCCTAGCACCGAGTCGTCGGCCGCGAGTGTCAGGCTTGGCGGAGGGCTACGAACTGGGCGGTGGTGGCTAGGGCCTTCTGGGCGGCGAGTACGTCGGGCAGGTTCTGTAGCGCGCCTAGGGCTTCGTCGAGCAGGTCGGCGATCTCTGACTCGACGCGGGCGAGGGCACCGGTGTCGACTATCACCTGCTGGGCGGCGGCCACCGCGTCGTCGTCGATGTCTGAGCCGAGCGCGTCGAGCACTCGCAACTGGGCCGGGGAGGCCGCAGCTCTCGCCAGTGCCACGAGCAGGGTGGGCTTGCCCTCCCGCAGATCGTCGCCGACGGGCTTGCCGGTGGCGGCCGGATCCCCGAACGCACCCAGCACGTCGTCACGCAACTGGAAGGCCAGGCCGACGGGACGACCATGCCGGGCCAGCGGCTCGGCCAGATCAGCCCGTCCGGCTAGCGCGGCACCGAGCTGCAGGGGCCGCACCACCGTGTAGCGAGCGGTCTTGTGCTCGATGACCTTGCGAGCCTCGTCGGCGGTGACGCTGCCCTTCGCCGAGCCGACCACATCGAGATACTGGCCCATGTTGAGTTCCGTGCGCACCTGGTCCCACACATCCCGGGTCTCGGGCGACACCCGCCCCAGGGTGCGGTCGGCCAGCACCATGGCCATGTCTCCCACTAGCACGGCAGCCGCCTCACCGAATCTCCGGTCCTCGCCGCGCCAGCCTCGATTCTGGTGACGTCGCACGAACTTGCGCCACACCGTGGGCGAGCCTCGCCGAGTGTCGGAGCCGTCCATCACATCGTCGTGGGCCAGGGCGAAGGCGTGGAGAAGCTCCAGCGCGCACCCGGCATCGAGCGCACCGTCGCCGCTCGGGTCGCCGCCGCCGAGCATCCAACCCCAGTGGCAGTAGGCGGGCCGGATGCGCTTACCCCCGCCCAGCACCATGTCGGCCAGATCACCGAGCGGCTCGTCGAGGCTCGGGTCCAGTTCCGCCCATTCACGCCGCTCCGCAGCCAGGATCTCACTCAGGCGGGCCTCAACCGCCACTGCGATGGCTGTCAGTTCGGCTGGAGGCCGGGCTGCCTCTGCGGGGGACATGGTCGCTCCGAGGCCGAGCGAATCGGCGGCACCGCGGCTGCTGCTCATCTACCCGCGCTTCCCCGTCACTCAGCGTCTGATTCCAACGCGGCCACGACTCTCTCCACCTGGATGCCGGCGTTGGTGATCCTGCGCCTGCATATCTCGATGAGGGTCGCGGCTCGCTCGACCCGGTCGGCCAGCAAGTCGACGTCCGGATCCTCGCCCTCCAGCTCTTCGAGGATCTGCTCAAGCTCGGCCATCGCTGAGGCGTAACCGGGTTCGGTGCCGCTGCTCGATCTGTCGTTCGACTCTTCGGTGCTCATCGGGTCTGGTCCTCGTCGCTGTCGGCCCGGTCACGGATCGTACTGACAAGCGTGCCGTCAGACAGATGGGTGGTGATCCCGTCGCCTGGTGAGACGTCGTTCACCGAGCGCACCAGCATCCCGTCGCCGCGTCGGGTCAGCGACCATCCCCGGCGCAGGATCAGGGCCGGGTCGAGGGCGCGCACCCGGGTGCTGACCGCGTTGAGGTGCCTCTGAGCGTGGCGCAGTTCATGGCGGCCTGCCACCGACAGCCGGGCTGAAGCCCGGTCGAGCCTGCTGGTGGCCCGCCGCTCGACAGTGGGTCCGGCCTGAGCCAACCGGTGCGACACTGCCGCGAATCGGCGCCGGGCCTGTGCGGTGGCGGTCCGCCCGGAGTGGGCGACCCGTTGGGCCGACTCGTCGAGAATGCGTGTGGCCCGCTTGGTTGCGGCCCTGGCCACACGGGCGGTGTCGGACGCCGCGTTGGCGCAGCGGTGATCTGCTGCGCCCAGAATCCTGCGACCTCGAACCCCGATCAACCGGCCTGCGGCGTCGAGGCGGTCAAGCCAGTCCTCCACCAACTGCACCACGGCCTCCGCCGCCGCGGTCGGCGTCGAGCAGGCAGCGTGCGCGGTCTCGTCGGCCACGCTGCGGTCGGTCTCGTGGCCTATGCCGGTGACAACCGGGCGCTCACACGCCGCGATGGCTCGGGCCACGACTTCGTGGTCGAACGCCACCAGATCGGTGCGACTGCCACCGCCGCGGGCCAGCACCACCACATCCACTTCGCCGCTCACCGCACCGATCGCGGCTGCGATGGCCTCGGGGGCGTCGCTGCCTTGCACCGGCGTGTCTGCCTCCAAGACACGAAAGGCGAAGCCGCTGGCGGACAGCACCCGGACGACGTCGGCATGGGCGGCGCTGCCCAGCGATGTCACCAAGCCCACCCGCAGCGGCACCGGAGCGAGCGGGGCATGAGCGTTGCGCCGCAGCGACCCGTCGGCGGCCAGAGCCCGCAGCAGGGCCTCACGGTCCGCGGCGATCGCTCCCAGGGTGTGGGCCGGGTCGATGGCGATCATGCGCAACTGGAGCTGCCCCCGCGGCGGGTAGAAGTCGAGCATCCCGCAGATGCGGACCCGCAGGCCGTCGGCCATACGGATGGCGTTTCCGTGGCGCCTGATGGTGTCGTTGACCCGCTCCTTGTCGCCGCGGAACAGCACCACGTTCACCGAGGCCACCGGCGGCGCTCCCGGCTCGGCGTCCTCGGAGCGCTCGACCAGATCGAAGTACACATGGCCGCTGCGGGCCCGGGTGATGCTGTCGATCTCGCCGGTCACCCACACGCCGGCACCGAAGGCCTCGTCCAGCGTCCAGCGAAGCACCTGGGCCAACTCACCCACTGTCAGTGTCTGGTCCGGTGCGACCAACCCGGTCATGGCGTAAGTGTCCGGCGGGCGGTGATCGGCACGGTCATGGCCTCGGTGTCTCGGTGGCCTTGATCACTTCGGTCATGGCTCGGTCCGTTGGGCTGTCTCGGCACGCAGCAGGCCGTCGTACAGTTCGGCGTACAGCCCGCCGGCGAGGCGCAACTCGTCGTGAGTGCCCGACTCGGTGATCACACCACCGTCGAGCACCACGATCACATCCGCGTCGACGATGGTGGACAGGCGATGGGCCACCACCAATGACGTGCGACCCCGCAGAGCCTCGGTCAACGCCTCCTGCACCAAGGCCTCGTTCTCGGTGTCGAGATGCGAGGTGGCCTCGTCGAGGATCACCACGGCCGGGTCCTTGAGCAGCATCCTGGCGATGGCCAGCCGCTGCTTCTCCCCGCCCGACAGCCGGTAGCCCCGTTCGCCGACCACCGTGTGATAGCCGTCGGGCAGCGCCGCGATCACATCGTGGATGCGAGCCGCCCGGCAGGCCTCGATCAACAGCGTGTCCGCGGCGCCGGGACGGGCATAGCGCAGGTTGGAGGCCACCGTGTCGTGGAACAGGTGAGGGTCCTGGGTCACGGTTCCGATGGCGGCCCGCAGCGACGCCTGGGTGAGGTCTCGCGCGTCAGCGCCGTCGAGGAGCACCGCGCCCTCCGTCACGTCGTAGAGGCGGGGGACGAGCGACACCAGCGTGGTCTTGCCCGATCCCGACGGGCCGACCACCGCCACCATCTGGCCCGCCTCCACCTGAAGGTCGACGCCCGACAGCACCTCCACCGCCTCGGCACCGTCGGTGGCGGACGCCGGGGCCACTTCCAGAGACTCCGGCGTGGATTCCGCCGACGGATAGGCGAATCGCACGCCCCGGAACTCCACCCGGCCCGCCGGTTGACGCAGATCGCGGGCACCGGGACGGTCGGTGATCGGATTGGGGGTGTCGAGCACCTCGAACACCCGCTCGAAGCTCACGAACGCCGACATCACATCCACACGAGCGTTGGACAGGCTCGTCAACGGAACGTAGATGCGCACCGTGTAGAGGCCCAGCGCCACCAACGTGCCCGCGCTCAGCGCGCCGTCGATGGCGAGGTGGCCGCCGAGCCAGTACACGATGGCCGTTCCCACCGCTCCCACCAGGGTCAGCGCGATCAGGAACACCCGCGAGTACATGGCGCTGCGGATCCCGATGTCTCGTACCCGCCTGGCCCGGTCGCCGAAGTCGGCGGCCTCGTCGTCGTGTCGGCCGAACAGCTTCACCAGCAGAGCGCCGGCCACGTTAAATCGTTCGGTCATGGTGTTGTTCATCGAGGCGTTGAGGTTCATGCCCTCGCGGGTTATGGCCTGCAGGCCCCGGCCCACCCGCCTCGCCGGCAGGACGAACAGCGGCAGGATCGCCACGGCCAGAAGGGTGAGCCGCCACTCCAGCACGAGCATGGCGATGAGCGTCCCGGCCAGGGTGATCACGTTCGACACCACCGTGCCGAGCGTGCCGGTGAAGGCCCCCTGGGCACCGATCACGTCGTTGTTGAGTCGGCTCACCAGGGTGCCGGTCTGGGTGCGGGTGAAGAACGCCACCGGCATGCGCTGCACATGGTCGAACAGCTGCCGGCGCAGGTCGAAGATCAGTCCTTCGCCGATGCCGGAACTGAGTCGGCGCCCCAGCAGCGACAACAGCGCCTCGCCCGCCGCGGTGGCGAGCAGCACGACGAACAGCTGGTTCAGGTAGCCGCCGTCACCCTCGGCGATGGCGGAGTCGAAGATCTCCCGGATCACCAGCGGCGGCAGCAGCCCCAGGAACGTGGACGCCACCGTGGTGGCCACGAAGCCGACGATCCACCGTCGGTAGGGGCGGGCAAAGCTCCACACCCGCCGCCGGGTGTCAGCGGTGATGGTCCTGCCCGCCAGGCCGGAGCGGTCGGCCGACATGGAATGCATCACTCCCCAAGCGCTCATCATCGAATCGGAGCCTATGGAGCAGGTCGCCGGTAGCGCCCTTGGGTGCTTGACAGCTGCACCGGTAGCGCCCTTGGGTGCTTGACGGCTGCACCGGTAGCGTTGGGGCGTGGATCGCAGTGCCTCAGTGGCCCTGAAGACCGACCACTACGAGATCACGATGGTGGCCTCGGCCCTCCAGTCCGGGATCGCCGAGCGTCGGGCCGTCTTCGAGGCGTTCGCTCGGCGGCTGCCCGCGGGACGGGCCTACGGTGTGGTGGCCGGCACCGACCGCATCATCGACGCCATCGAACGGTTCCGCTTCGACGACGAGACCGTCAACCATCTCGTCGCTGCGGGCGTGGTGTCGGATCCTGATGTGGTCGAGTGGCTGCGCGGCTACCGCTTCAGCGGCGACATCACCGGCTACCCCGACGGGGAGCTGTTCTTCCCGTACTCTCCGGTGCTCACCGTGGAAGGCGGCTTCGCGGAGTGTGTGGTGCTTGAGACGGTCGTGCTGTCGATCCTCAACTACGACTGCGCGGTGGCCTCGGCCGCGGCCCGGGTGCGTGACGTGGCTCGCGGCCGTGTGCTCATCGAGGGCGGAAGCCGCCGCGCTGATCCTGATGCGGCCGTGGCCGCCGCCCGCGCGGCCCACATCGGCGGCTTCGACACCACATCCAACCTGGAGGCCGGCAGGCGCTACGGCATCCCGACCGGAGGCACGACCGCTCACGCCTTCGTGCTGGCCCATGCCGACGAAGGCGCCGCGTTCAGGGCTCAACGAGATGCTCTCGGAACCGGCTCCACCTACCTGGTCGACACCTTCGACGTGCTCGAGGGCATCCGGCGGGCGGTGCAGGCGGTCGGGCCCGACATCGGAGCGGTCCGTATCGACAGCGGCAACCTGCTGGCGGCCAGCATC
>JAJDZO010000050.1 GCA_022824605.1 Acidimicrobiia bacterium | reverse complement strand
ATCGCCGCTGGACCCGACCGCGTCGAGGTGGCGGACCACCGGCAGGAGGTGCGGCTCGACGTCGGCGGGACAGCGGGCATTGTCGAGCGCGTCGAGCACCGGAGCCACCATCGGGAACTCCGGTACTAGCGGACGGCTCCGGTGAAACTGGGCTATCCGCCGAAGGAGCCCGTCAACGGCGCTGCCGGGCACGCTCATCTCGGCACCAACCTCGGGGATAGTGCCCGCTGTTCGCTGGGCTTGTCGTCGGGATGGAACAGGCGCCCGACATCGAGTCCGTCCAGGTCGGCGACCCCCTTGTCGATCCGTGCCGCCATCATCCGGCGAGTCGACGACCCCAGGGCAGGGATCGCCAGCAGCCGCTGCGCCCCTTGCAGGTCCTTGCGATTCACGTCACGGGCTGCGAGCCTGGCATGCCTGGACCACCGCTGATCCGATCCCGAACACATCGCCGAGATGGATGTCGGTCTCAAGCAGCCCCTCGGTTGTGAGGTTCTCGCCCATCGCCGCGGCTGGGGGAAGGTCCAGACCGAGGTTTCGCCACCGTTCCACGGTAGAGGCCCGACCGGACCCATCCCCTATGGCGGTCCCGAGACCGGTTCCAGTTCGAATCTAGGCGCTGACGCCGACGCCGGTAGATTCGCTTGCTGCCTTCAGCCCTGTGGGGCCTCGTCGACGAGACTAACGAGGGATCGCTCAACGTGATCGGCACCCGAGAACCGATGAGAGCGATTGTCAGAGGCTGGCCCGTCCGCCGCTGCGTGGTGGCGCTTCTTGCGGTCCTCCTGACGGCGCTAGCGGACTGGACTCCCGGCCTCTAGAAGTCGAAGCCGTTGGCCGCCACGGGGGTGGTCATGGCCATGTCGGGCGGGCCGTCCAGCAGTGCCATCATCGTGGGCATGGCCGCCTGCATGGCCTCGTTGTTGGCGTGCTGCTGGGCCGCCTCCATGCTCGACATGAGTGCGAAGAACCAGTAGGTGCCGTCCTCGCCCCGGTGGTAGGAGTAAGACTCCACCCCGTCCACCGACTCGCTGGCGGCGACAACGGCCCGCAGCGCCTCATCCATCTCCTCGCCCTTGCCCTCCTGGCAGGAGAACTTCGCGAACACAGAAACCTTCGACATGACCGTGCCCCTTCCGGTGACCTTCGTGACTAGCACGCCTGCGCCGAGAAGCTACCGGGCCGATGGCTAGAGTCGGCGACCGAGACCGTGGGGGAGAACCGTGGGCAGGAACCAGCGCTCGCAGATCGAGATGACCGCCGGCGAGGTCTCGCTGCTGCTCGACCAGTCGCGCACCTGCTCGACCGAGCTCGGGGGCACGAACGGCCCCCACATCGACGGCCCAGGCCTGCCGGGACCCGGCTGAGCGCTGAGCCGGTCGGGCCGCTAGGAAGACGGTTATGGAACTGTCACAAGCAATCGCCTGGGCGGCCGAGCACCGGCTAGGGGTGCTGATAACCATCCGCTCCGACGGCCGGCCCCAATCCTCCGACATCGTTTACACGGTCAGCGACGGCGCCTTCGCCATCTCGGTCACCGCGGGCAGGGCCAAGACGGCCAACCTGCGACGCGACCCGAGGGCGGTGCTGCACATCTCCGATGAGAAGGCGTGGTCGTACGTGTCGCTCGACGGCACCGTCGAACTGTCGCCGCCCACGACCAGTCCGGGCGACGCCACCAGCGACGCACTGGTCGACTACTACGAGCGGGTCGCCGGAGGTCCGCACCCCGACTGGGACGAGTACCGGCAGGCAATGATCGACGAGGGCCGCCTGATCGCCCGCTTCACCCCGACCAGCGCAACCGGCCACATCCGTAGCTGATCGACCATGGACGCAACCGGCGCGCATCCGGCCGACGATCCCTTCTCGGTGCGGGGCAGGGTCGCCGTCGTCACGGGGGCCAGCGGGACCCTGGGCCAGCGTTACTGCCGGCTTCTGGCGTCGCGGGGTGCGACCGTGGTGGCCGCCGCTCGCAGGCTGGACCGCCTGGAGGCCCTGGCCGGCGAGGTCGCCGGGGTCGTGCCGGTGGGCTGCGACGTCGCCGACGACTCGCAGCTCCAACGGCTGGTCGACGCGGCCGCCGACCTTGGCGGACCCGACATCGTCGTCAACAACGCCGGCACGAGCGACGCCGTCGTCCGGGCCCACGAGCAGGATCCTGCCCAGTTCCGGCGGGTGCTCGACATCAACCTCACCGGCGCGTTCGTGCTGTCGGCGGCCGCGGCCCGCCAGATGATCAGCCACGGCCGGGGCGGCAGCATCGTCAACGTGGCCTCGATGCTGGGGATCGTGGCCTCCGGCGGAAACCATCAGGCCGGATACGTGGCCTCCAAGAGCGGCCTCATCGGGCTCACCCGGGAGATGGCCAAGCAATGGGCGCCCGACGGCATCCGGGTCAACGCCATCGCGCCGGGCTACTTCCGCAGCGAGCTGACCGAGGAGATGTTCGCGGGCGACGCACCCGGCCTGGGCCACATCCAGCGCAACACTCTCATGCGGCGCGCCGGGGAGGTCCACGAGTTCGACGGCGCGCTGCTGCTGCTGGCCTCCGACGCGGGCAGCTACATCACCGGCCAGACCATCGTCATCGACGGCGGCTGGACCGCCCGCTAGCGCGCTCTGAGAGGCCGAGCGAATAGGCGAGCGAACGCGCTCCACACGGGCGAGGCCGTGGGCAGCCATGCCGTGGTTTGGCGGCCCGTGAGCGTAGCGAACAAGAGCGGGAAACGCCCCGCCCCGGCGCGACACGCCTGCACCTGTCCGCGCGCCCTCTCGAGCCCTCAACCTGAAGGCTCTGTCGGCCGAGTTCGAGCGTTTGGAGGATCGGTCCACGTCGTTACCGTTCGGATCAATCGGACGCTCATACAGGAGGGCCCAGCTTGATGATCACGCCGAGACTCGCCGGTAGGCGTCTATGCGCAGCGGTGATGGCTCTCGTGCTGGCTGCGCTCATTGCCTGCAGCAGTGACGACACATCATCTGCGACCGCCGCCAACTCCTCGACCGGTGACATGGCCGACATGGCGGCCATGGACGAGTCCAGCGCCGATGAAAGTGACCACAGCAGCGACGACGATCACGACCACGATCACGGCGACGGCGATCACGATCACGGCCATGCGACGGCGGGCGCGGCCACCCGCTACGACGCTGCTCTGGCCGACGCCGTTCAGACGGTCGTGGTGGAGGTGGTGGACGGTGCCCCGGTGGGCGGCGTCGAGCGCGTCGAGGTCGATCTCGGTTCGGTGGTGGCCTTGATGGTCACGTCCGACACCGCTGAGGAGGTCCACGTCCACGGCTACGACATCCTGCGAGCCGTGTCCGACGGCTATCCCGCCCACTTCGCGTTCAAGGCCGAGATCCCCGGTGTGTTCGAGGTGGAACTGGAGGGCTCAGGACTGCTGCTGACTCTGCTGGAGATCTCCTGACAAGCACCCGCTCTGTCGGGCTGCTTACCGTGAGCGTCAGGCGGGGTCGGGCATCTCGGCGGTGCCGTAGCCGGAGTCGACCACTCCCTCGGTGAAGAACGCCTCCCACATGACACCGTCGGGGTCGGCCACCCACGACTTGTGCTGGAGCTGGTAGCCGCACACCACGTCGTCCTGGTCGGCGCGGGTCATTCCGGCCGAGTCGATGTGATCCCTCAGGTCCTCCAGCTCGGGATGGGACTCGACCTGGATGCCGTAGTGGGCCGAGCCCGGGGAGCCGTCGCCGTGGGTGTCGAGCGAGAAGTTCACCCGCGGATCGTCGAGCATCCACTTGGCATAGTCGGAGCGACGCAGCGTGGGCTCCACGCCGAACAGCCGGGTGTAGAACTCGATCGACTCCTCAAGGTCGTCGACCTGCAGTCCGATGTGCATCCGCCGCATGGCTCTCGCATTGTGTCGCTCGACGCTTGCGGTGAACAGTATCGGCTCGATTCCGCCGCTCGCGCCGGTGAAGCGGGGCAAGGCCATCCGCAACGCAATGACCATGCGCTCGACGATCGCTGCGTGCAATCCCCACGTTGTCGAAATTGGCTCGTGACCGGGGCGGGTTTGGGGGCTACAGTCACCGACGGATCGCCGGACGCCGTGCACAGCCACGACGGACTCGGCCGCTGGGTCGGAGCGCCCATGCGAGATCTCGCTCCTTGCGCCGTTGATGTGGCGGCAGTCTCTCATGCCGAAAGGAGCACGAAATGACTTCGACTGTTCCCCTCGCGGGAACCCTTCAGATAGCGGCCGCTCTGGTCTTTCACCTGCCGGGAGCCCGGCTCGAGCTGATCGGCGCCGACGGTGAACGCTGCTCGATCGGGCCGATGACTGATCCCCGCTGCTCCCTGCATCCGGCCGAGTTCCGCCAACTGGTGCTGGTCGCACAGAACGGCTCGACGCTCGGCCCGATGCTGGGCCTCAACCTGACTGACGAGCCGGCGTTGACCCTCACGTCGTCGGGCGTTGACATGGACCACCTCGGAGGCGGGTTGTACCGGGTGGCCGGCTGCGAGACCACGTCGTACGCGTTCACCACGTCGCTGTCGGCCGTGCTGGTTGACGACGTTCTCACCAGCCTGCACGCGGTGCCCGCTGTCGGGCATGCGGCGGACGGCCCCGATGATCTGCACGACGAGGGGGTGGCTCTCAGTGCCAGCCTGGTGCAGGACGACGGTCTCGGGGTGACGCTGGTGGCGATCAGTCCCCTGGGTATCGGCGATCTTGCCCGCTGCGAGGCCGTCGCCAGGGCCTCCGTCGCCGCCTGTCTGGTCGCCGAGATGGAGCAGTTGACGTTCACGAGCTAGCTCGTTGCCGCTGCGCACCAGAGCGGCACACGCCGCGCTTGGCCCGTTCCCGCCTAGCCGTTGGGGAGCAGGACGGTGCGGGCCTCGGCGCCGGTGTTGAGAGCGTCGAACGCGGCCTGCAGACCGTCGAGCCCGGCGGTGCGCGAGATCATCTCGTCAAGCTTCAACCTGCCCCTCAGGTAGAGGTCGGCCAGCATGGCGAAGTCCTTGCGGGGGCGTGCGCCGCCGGCTCGGACGCCCATGAGGCTCTTGTTCTGATGCAGGTCCAGGAACGGATAGGTGACCTTGGCGCCCAGGTCGGGAACGCCTACCGCGCACACGTTGCCACCAGGACGGGTCATCGAGATCGCCTGGGCCAGCAGGGCGGTGTTGCCGACCACCTCGAAGGCGTGGTGCACCCCGGCCGGGCACAACGACTTGACCGCCGCGACCGGATCGAAATCCTCACCGTCAGCCAGCACGAAGTCGGTCGCCCCGAACTCCACTGCGAGCGCCTCCTTCGCTGCGACGCGGTCTATGGCGATGATCGCCGAAGCTCCTACCAGCCGGGCGGCCTGGATCACGTTGAGACCGACCCCGCCCGCGCCGATCACCGCCACCGTGTCGCCGATCTGCACCCGGGCCCGGTTGAACACCGCGCCCGCTCCGGTGACCACCCCGCAACCGATCAGCGCGGCCGCGGTCAACGGCATCTCGGTGGGGATCGGGATGCACTGGTTCTCGTTGACCACGGCCTGCTGCACGAACGCCCCGATGTTGGCGAAGTTGTAGACGGGCCGGCCGTTCTCTGCGAACGGCTGGCTCAGCGACCCCAACGCCACGTTGGTGCAGTCGCCCGGATCGCCGCCCTCACAGTCGCCGCAGTGACCGCAGTTGCCGAACGTGGACAAGATCACATGGTCGCCCACCTCGCAGTAGGTGACCGCCGATCCGACCTCGACCACCACCCCGGCGGCCTCGTGGCCGGGCACCAGCGGCAGGGGCATGTAGTACTTGCCCAGCACGCAACTCAGGTCGCTGCCGCACACGCCGGCCGCTCGGATCTCCACCCGCACCTGGCGGGGAGCGAGCGTTCCCACGAGTTCCAGATCCTCCGACAGGCGAACGCTGTCGGTGGTGGTGCCCTCCAATATCAGTCCCTGCACCGGTTTCCCCTCTGTCTCGTGGCGGGCCGGGCCCGCCCTCAGGTGTGTGCTCTCATGCGCTCGGCGGCGTTCCAGCGCTCAGCCGCGGCGATGGTGCCCTCCATCATCGCCTTGAACCGCCGGTGGGAGCGGTCGTGCTCGCCTGCGTGTACCGAGTGCATGAACGGGATGTGCGACACCCCCACCCAGTAGAACGAGGCCCAGGCCAGATCCTCGGCCAGATCCTCGGCGTTCCAGTCGGGGCCTCCCGCGGCGGCCAGCTCGGCGCGGTACAGGTCCAGCAGTTCGGGTTCGCAGGCCAGGGTC
>JAJDZO010000372.1 GCA_022824605.1 Acidimicrobiia bacterium | reverse complement strand
CCAACACTGTTTGCGCCGGCTGTCGGTGTGGCCCGCGGATCCCGGCCGGGTCCCTGATCGGTTCAGCCTTGGCGAACACTGTTTGCGGGATCCCGAGGGCAACTCCTGACATCTCCCTGACCGTGGCTACAAGCGCGGCCGCGTCTTCAGTGCCTGCGTCAATAGCAGCATTCGCGCTGCGCACCGTGTCGAAAACCACCGCCACTCCCTGGGGCGTGCCCAGGTCGTCGTCCATGGCCTCGTTGAACGCCTCGAGCGCGGAGCCTTCGAGGTCACAGGGGCTGTCTGCCGCCACCGGAATGTCGAGAACCGTGGCCCTACTCTCCAGGCTGTCGAGCCGCCGTATCGCGGTGCGGGCTGAGGCCATCAGGTCGGGGTTGACCTCCATGGTCTTGCGGTAGTGGGTTTGCAGCACCAACAGGCGGAAGGCCCGAGCGTTGTCGGGGTGCTCGTCGAGCAAGTCGGCCACGGTGCGGTAGTTGCCCAACGACTTGGCCATTTTCTGGCCGTCGATGTTGAGCATGGCGTTGTGTACCCAATGGCGGGCGAACGGTCGGCCGACGGCCAGCGCCTCGGCCCGCTCGTTGGTGTGGTGAGGGAACACCAAGTCGTTGCCGCCGCCGTGGAGGTCGAAGCCGTCGCCGAGCAGACCGAGGCTCATGGCCACGCACTCGATGTGCCAGCCGGGCCGACCCGCACCCCATGGCGACGGCCAGGAAGGCTCGTCGGGTTTGGCCGCCTTCCAGAGGGCGAAGTCGAGCGGATCCTCCTTGGCGTCGTCCACCTCGACCCTGGCTCCGGCCGAGGCCCGCAGGTCGTCGAGGCTGCGATGCACCAGATCGCCGTAGTCGTCAACGTCGCGCACCCGCAGGTACACGCCGGTAGCGGTGGCATAGGCGGCGCCCGCCTCCATGATCCGGCCGATGAAACCGACCATCTCGTCCACCCATTCAGTGGCCCGGGGCCGCTCGTGGGGCTCGAGCACGTTGAGCCTGTCCATCACCTCGAAGTAGACCGCCTCCCACTCGGCGGCTACCTCGCCCTCGGTGCGGCCCTCGCGGCGGGCCCGGCCGATGATCTTGTCGTCGATATCGGTGACGTTGGCTACATGGCGCACGTCGAGGCCTCGCCATTGGAGGTAGCGACGCAGCACGTCGTAGGTGATGGCCGAGCGGGCGTGGCCCAGATGAGGATGGTCGTACACGGTCGGCCCGCACACGTACATGTCCACCCGCCCCGGCCGGCGCAGCTCCACGGGCCGCACCTCGCCGGTGAGGGTGTCATACAGAGAGACCGTGTGGTCCTGGGAGGCCACGGCGCTCATCTGCCCCTGAGCACCACAAAGATGGTGCCGAAGACGGCGCCGACGGGCGGAACGCTCATCACCGGTGAGGGCTGCATGCGACGGGTCAAGAAACTGACCGTCACCGCTAGGGCGCTCCCGGGTCGGCGGGGACGGCGATTCCGCACAGCGCGCACAGCTCAGCGAGAACGTCGGCCGCCGACCGGTCGAGGCGGCCGGCACCTATGGCGGCGGCCATCTCGGCGAGCACCCGCCGCGCCTCAGGGGCGTTGAGGTCGTCGTCGAGAGCGGCCCGCACCCGACCCGCGAACCGGGCCGCTTCGGCGGCGGGATCCGCAGAACCACCGCCGCCTCCCCGTCGCAGAGCCTCGCTGAGGGATTCGAGCAGAGCCTCGCCTTCGGCGAGGTCGCCGTCGCGCCATTCCCAGTCGTCGCGGTAATGGTGGCCCATGAGAGCAAGGCGCACTGCCGCGGGGTCGCTGTCCTTGCAGAGGTCGCTGACGAACACCAGATTGCCCAGCGACTTCGACATCTTGGCACCGTCGTAGGCGACCATCCCGCAGTGCATCCAGTGCTTCACGAAGGCCTGGCCGCCGGTCGCGGCCTCGCTTTGGGCGAGCTCGCACTCGTGATGCGGGAAGATCAGGTCGCGTCCGCCGCCGTGGAGGTCGATGGGGGTGCCGAGCAGGGCCTTCGCCATGGCGCTGCACTCGATGTGCCAGCCCGGCCGGCCCGACCCGAACGGCGAGTCCCACGACGGCTCGTCGGCCAGCGACGGCTGCCACAGCACGAAGTCGAGCGGGTTGCGCTGGCGGGGGTCGTCGGGGGTGCCGCCCCGCTCGGCGGCCAGCGCCACCATGGTGTCGTGGTCGTATCCGCCGAGGCGCCCGAAGCTCGGCCAGGTGGAGACGTCGAACCAGGTGGTGCCGTCGGCGGTGTAGGTGTAGCCCGCGTCGGCGAGATCAGAGATGAGCGCCACCATCTCGGCCACCCATTCGGTGGCTTTGGGCTCGGCCTCGGGCGGCCGGGTGTTGAGGTCTTCCATGTCGCAGTGGAACCGGGCCGTCTCGGCCGCGGCCAGCGCCAGGAAGTCCACGCCCAGCTCCCGGGCCTTGGGCAGGATCGAGTCGTCCACATCCGTGATGTTGCGAACCATCCGCACGCAGTGGCCGAGATCCTCGAGGCGACGGATCAGCAGGTCGTAGGCCAGATAGGTGTTGGCATGGCCCAGGTGGGTGCTGTCGTAGGGGGTGATGCCGCACACGTATATGCGCACCTCCGCGGGCGCCGGGGCCGGCTCGAAGGGCACCACAGCCCGCCGCGCGGTGTCGTAGAGGCGCACAGTCCGAGGCTACCGCTCACCCCCCAGCAGCCCTAGTCTCGGCCCCCGGCGGGCCAGCGGACACGCTCGCACGGACGGACCCCGGATTTCGTCGATGTTGATAAATAATCAACACAAAACGTGGGTTATTTTGTTAGTATCGCGCATGTGATTTACAGAGCACCGGAACTGGCGGACCGGGACATGCAGGTCCTCGAAGAGGTCCAAGCTCTCCGCGACGACCTGCAGTTCCACCTCGGCGTGCCCCGACGGTGCCACGGCACGCTGAGCCGGGCGATGATGGCCCGGACGGTTCAGGCCTCCACATCGATCGAGGGCTACCACTCCACCGTGGACCAGACCGCGGCCATCATCGACGGCGAGGAGCCGCCGGAGGTCAGCGAGGAGACCCGGCGGGCCGTGTCGGGCTACCGCGACGCCATGACCTACATCCTGCAGCTGACCTATCCCGACACCTCCGATGGGCTGAGGATGGACGCGTCGCTGTTGAAGTCGCTGCACTTCATCATGGTCGGCCACGACCTGTCGACGAATCCGGGGCGCTGGCGTCCGGGGGCGGTCTGGGTGCGTGACGGTGTGGGCAGCGTCGTCTACGAGGCTCCTGATCGCGATGCCGTCGAACCCCTGATCGACGAACTCATCACCAGCGTGAACGACCGGTCCGATCCGGCCCTGATCGCCGCCGCCATGGCCCATCTGAACCTCGCGCTGATCCACCCGTTCAGCGACGGCAACGGTCGCATGGCCCGCTGTCTTCAGTCCTTCGTGCTGGGCTGGGCTTTCGGCCGCTTGTCGCCGGTGTTCTCGAGCATCGAGGAGTACCTGGGCAGGAACACGGCTGCCTACTACGCCGCGCTCACCGAGACTGCGGCCGGATCGTGGTCGCCGGAGCGCAGCGCCCGACCGTGGATCGTGTTCTGCCTCACGGCCCACCACCGCCAGGCTTCCGCTCTGCGCCGACGGATCGATCGCTTCGAGGCGCTGTGGGACCGCTGTGCCCAGGAGGCGGCGCGCTCGCGCATCCCCGACCGCGCTATCGATGCGCTCATGCAAGCAGCCCGGGGCTGGCCCTTGAACCGGTCGCTCTACGTCAGCATCGTGAAGTCCGCCTCGGGAGAGGAGATCGG
>JAJDZO010000312.1 GCA_022824605.1 Acidimicrobiia bacterium | reverse complement strand
TGTACCTCGTGTCGCTGGCTGCGTTCGTGACCGGCTTCCTGACCGGCTTCACCACCGCTCCCGCCACCATCGCCGCAGTCACGCTGGTGATCGGATCGCTGCTGCTGTTGCCGTCGATCATCATCGGCTACGGCGTCAGCGCAGCCGACCGGGCCGACCGCAACGACGACTGGTAGCCGGGCGCCGGCGTCCCGCGTCCGAACTTCAAGCGGTTAGCCACACCCGAGGTGGTTGACGGTTTGATGTTGCCGGCAGCCGCTCGACGTCAGGCGGACGGCAGGTGCGGCGAGATGTCAATGGGCGGGTCGGGCCGGTCACCGGCCACAATCGCGGGAAGGAACTCCCGCAGGCGGGCGGGGACAGTGGGTTCGGTGTTGGCCAGCAACTCGTCGAGCGTCCACCAGCGGGCGTCGATGAAGGCGGCCGCCTCGAGCGCTTCGAGGCCGCGGGGGCGGAACTCGCCGCCATCGCAGCGGGCCAGGTGGATGCGCTCGTCCGACTCGAAACGCATGCCGCAGAACGTGTACTCCACGTACTGGGTCCAGATGCACGGCCCCATCTCGACGTCGGTGATCCCGGTCTCCTCGTGCAGCTCCCGCAGGCAGGCCTTGGCCGAGTCCTCGCCGTAGCCGATCCCGCCGCCGGGTATCTCCAGCCACTCCGGCTTGTGCGGATCGATCGGATCCTCCGATCGGATCAGGAACACCCGGCCGGCACCGTCGAGCAGCACACAGCGGGCAGCCGGCCGCTTTATCAGAAACGACACCGGGAGGGCGACTCTCAGAGCGGGGCGGGACGGTGCCTGACCGCGGAGGAGACCTCGATGGTGATCGGGGTCTCGCCGCGGGGCTCGCCGTCAACGGAGGCGATGCCGTCGGCGATGAGGCTGAATCCGTCGGCGGCGGGCGACCACAGCACCACCACATCGGGTCGGGCTACCGCATTGGCGGCCGCTCCCCGGCCGACCACAGCCCGGATCACGCCCCGGCCGTCGATGTCGACCTTCACATGGATGACCCGGGTCCGCCCATCGTCACCCACGGTGAGCACAAAGGCGGTAGGCCCATGCGCAGCCGCAACCGAGGCCAACTCGGACGGCGCAACCGCAACACTCATCCCCCAGACGCTAGCCGAGCCAGTCGTCTCGCCCGCACGAGTGGGTCACCGGGCATGACTCGCAGGGTGAAGGTTGCCGTCTCCATTCCCGATGCCCTGTTCGCTGCGGCCGACCGTCTGGCCAAGCGCCGCAAGCAGTCCCGCTCCCAGCTCTACGCCGAGGCGCGAAGGCGGGAGACACGGGTACCTACGAAGGCTTGAGGGCGGGCATGAGGTCGCCTCGGTTGCCGTGGCTCACGGCCTCCACGCCGACGAAACGGGCTAGTGCTTGAAGGTGGGGGCGGAGGCGTTCGGCTAGCTGTTGGCGGTCGGTGGTGGGTTCGGCGTAGGCGGCTTGGACGTGCAGCGCACGGGCTGATCGGTCTGTCTTGAGGTCTAGGCGGGCTGTGAGCTCTTCGCCATCGAGCACCGGCAGGACGTAGTAGCCGTAGACGCGCTTGGCGGCGGGGACGTAGATCTCGATGCGGTAGTCGAAGCCCCACAGCCGTAGCGCCCGGGGCCGGTTCCACACGATCGGGTCGAACGGCGAGAGGACGGTGAGCCCGCTCACGGAGCGCGGGAGCTTTGCCTCGGGGTGCATGTAGGCGGGCTCGGTCCAGCCTTGCACCTCCACCGTGTGGAGGCGACCCTCCTCCACCACTTCGCGCAGCCGGGCCCGGCCCTCACGCACTCCGAGGCGGTAGTAGTCGATGAGATCGGTGGCCGTTCCCACGCCTAGGGCCTCGCCCGAGCGAACCAGCAGCTCACGCTGGGCCTCCTCAGCAGACGGCGTTGGCCGGGCCAACACTTCGGGGGCCACGATCCGCTCCAGCAGATCGAACTCCTTGGTGAAGTTGCCCCGGCGACGGATCCCCACCGCGCCGATCCGGAACAACCAGTCCAGCGCGACCGAACCCAGCGACCGGCTCCCCCACCACTCGCCCTGGCGACGGCGAGGATCGGTCAACTCCCCCGCGGTGAGCGGGCGCTCCTTCACCTGGGCCAGCACCTCGGCCACATATCCGGACTCTCGCTGGGCCACCTCCACCAGATGCCTCCAGGTGTCGCCCTGCTCGGCCCGCTGCTTCTGCCAGCGCAGCAGGGGCTCGTCGTCCACCGGCAGCAGCGACGCCTCGTGCGCCCAGGCCTCGAACCATTCGTCGTCGCGGTACGCGATCCGATCCAACAATGAGGCGTCGTAGCAGCCCAACCGGGAGAACGCAGGCAGGTACTGCGTGCGGATCACCACCGGCACCGAATCGAGCTGCAACAGCTTGATGCGGCCCATAACCCGTCGCAGGTGGCGGCGATCCACCCGGCCGGCGGGAGCCGGATCGGCGAATCCCTGAGCGGCTAGCGCTATCCGGCGAGCCTGCCGGATCGACAGCCGCGGCGGCGGACTCATACGACAGGCGTGGGTGGGCGCCAGCCGGACGCGGCGTGCCGTAGCGCGGGCTCGGGCCTCGGCGTGCTCACGACATCCGCTGGGGCTGGCACCGGCTCAACTCGTGGCGGTCCGCCGCCGGCACGACGACGACGTAACTCACACCACCAGGGTGATCATCCGGCCGGGCACGTAGAGCTGCTTGCGCAACTCACGTCCACCCACATGGGCGGCCACGTTCGGCTCGGCCAGCGCGGCGGCCACGGCGAACTCCGCGTCGGCGTCGGCCGCGAGCGTGACCCGGCCCCGCACCTTGCCGTTCACCTGGACCGGCACCTCCACGGTGTCGGCCACCAGCAGAGCCGGATCGGCGGCGGGGAACCCGGCCTGTGTGACCGAGCCTGCGCCGGATCCGTGCAGGCGGTGCCACAGCTCCTCCGCGAAGTGCGGCACCAGCGGGGCCAGCATCCGGATCACGACGTCGGCCACCTCACGAGGCGCTCCCGAGGCGCGCTTGGTGAGGTCGTTGTTCAACTCGGTGAGCTTGGCGATGGCGGTGTTGAAGCGCATCCCCTCCATGTCGGACCTCACGCCGTCGATGGTGCGGTGCAGAACCCGCAGCAGCTCGTCGTCGGGCCCTTCGTCGACAACCCGCAGTTCCCCGGTCTCCTCGTCCACGATGTTGCGCCACACCCGCTGCAGCACCCGCTGCGAGCCCACCACCGAGCGGGTCTCCCAGGGTCGGTCCTGATCGATGGGACCCATGAACATCTCATACATCCGCAGCGTGTCGGCGCCGTAGGAGGCGTACATGTCGTCGGGGGTGACCGAGTTCTTGAGGGACTTGCCCATCTTGCCGAGCTCGCGGGCAACGGGCCGCCCGTCATGGGTGAACCCTTCCTGGAGCGTGCCCTCCACCTCGTCGGCAGGCACATACACCCCTCTGGCGTCCTTGAAGGCGTACGCCTGGATGTAGCCCTGGTTGATGAGGCGCTTGAACGGCTCGAGCCCGCTCACATGGCCCAGGTCGTAGAGAACTTTGTGCCAGAACCGGGCGTACAGCAGGTGCAGCACAGCGTGCTCGACGCCCCCCACATACAGGTCCACCCCGCCCACCGCACCGGGCTCAGGGTCGGCCATCCAGTAGCGCTCGACATCGGGATCCACCAGGCTGTCGTCGTTGCGTGGATCCAGATAGCGCAGGTAGTACCAGCACGACCCGGCCCACTGGGGCATGGTGTTCAGTTCCCGCCGGTAACGGCGCAGCCCGTCGCCACCGCTGAGGTCCGCTTCGACGTCGACCCAGTCGGTCACCCGGCCCAGGGGCGGCTCCGGCTCGGAGTCCCGAGCCAGGGCCCGTGGCGCCCAGTCGGTCAGCTCGGGCAGCTCCAGAGGCAGCATGTCCTCGGGCAGAGCGACCGGTCCGTGCTCGTCGAACACGATAGGAATCGGCTCGCCCCAGTACCGCTGACGGCTGAAGTTCCAGTCCCGCAGCCTGTAGTTGACCTTGGGGCTTCCCGTGCCGGCCTCCTGAAGCCTCTCCAGGATCAGCGCCTTGGAAGCGGCCATGTCGAGCCCGTCCAGGAACGCCGAGTTGATCGAGGGACCGTCGCCGGTGTAGGCCAGTTCATCGGGATGCTCGGGCGGGGGCTGCACGGTGCGGATCACCGGCAGCCCGTACGCCTCGGCGAACTCGCGGTCACGTTGGTCCTCGCCGGGCACGCCCATCACCGCGCCGGTGCCGTAGCCCATCAGCACGTAGTCGGCGACGAACACCGGCACGGGGGCATCGCTGAAGGGGACACGAACGTCGCAGCCCACGTACACCCCGGTCTTGGAGTCGCTGCGGTCGGCGTCGCTCAACTCCGCGGCCCGGGCCCGGTAGACGGCCACCGCGTCTCGGGGTGTGGCTGCTCCTGCGGTCCAGGATCCCGGCGTCCCCGCGGGCCAGGCGTCGGCGGTGAGCTCGTCCACCCGCGGATGCTCGGGCGCCAACACCATGTAGGTGGTGCCGAACAGCGTGTCGGGCCGGGTGGTGAACACATCGATCACATGCTGCGGACCAGGCCGCGTTGTCGCAGTCTTGAACGAGATCAGCGCACCCTCGGAACGGCCGATCCAGTTGCGCTGCATGGTCTTCACCGAATCGGGCCAGTCCAGGCGGTCGAGATCCTCCAGCAGCCGGTCGGCGTAGGCGGTGATGCGCATCATCCACTGCTTGAGCGGGCGCTTGAACACCTCGTGGTTGCCCCGCTCGGAGCGACCCTCGTTGGTGACCTCCTCGTTGGCCAGCACCGTGCCCAACGCCGGGCACCAGTTCACCGGAGCGTCAGCCACGTAAGCCAGGCGCTGGGAGTCGACCAGCTCGCGCCGCGCCCGCTCGCCGAGATCCTCCCACCGGCGGCCTCCGGGCGGCTGTCTGCGACCCGACTCGTACTCGTCGATCAGCTCCGAGACAGGTCGGGCCCGGCCCGCGTCGGGATCGAACCACGAGTTGAAGATCTGCAGGAAAATCCACTGAGTCCAGCGGTAGTAGTCGACGTCGGTGGTGGCGATGCTGCGCCGCTTGTCGTGGCCCAGGCCGAGCCGGGCGAGTTGGCGGCGCATGTTGTCGATGTTGGCCTCGGTGTTGATCCGGGGGTGCTGGCCGGTCTGGCGGGCATGCTCCTCCGCGGGCAGCCCGAACGCGTCGAAACCCATCGTGTACAGCACGTTGAATCCGCACATCCGCTTGAAGCGGACGTACACGTCGGTCGCGATGTAGCCCAGCGGATGACCCACATGCAGACCCGACCCCGACGGGTACGGGAACATGTCCATCACGAACAGCTTCGGTCCGGCCGAGGAGTGCTCCGGCGACCCGGACCCGGCTGGGTCGGGCGTCTCGTAGCGGCCGTCGGCGTCCCAGCGGGCCTGCCAGCGACTCTCGATGTGGGCCGCAAGGTCGGCGGTGTAACGGTGCGGGGGCGTATCGGCCTCGAGCCGGGCAGACATGGACGCCAAGGCTACGGTCGACTGACGCGGTAGGCGTGCCCGACTCCCGCGAAGCCAGGTGCAACGCAGGCGTGTCCGAGTTGCGTGAAGCCAGACCCGACTGTGGTACAGTCCGTTCCGTATCGTGGGACTGGTCCACAGTGCGGAACCGGCGCGTGGCCGCAATCCGTAGAACTGGACCCCGAACCGACATGCGGAGGGCTTAGCCGGATGACCGATACCCCTGCGACCGGACCCGACATGGGCGACGACGACATCGATCTGGCCAGCCTCGACGACGAAGAGCTCACCGCCCAGATGCACGACGACCTCTACGACGGGCTCGCGGAGGAGATCGCGGAAGGCACCAACATCCTGCTGGGCCGGGGCTGGCCCGCCGACAGGGTGCTCAACGACGCTCTCGTAGAGGGCATGCGCATCGTGGGCATCGACTTCCGCGACGGGATCCTGTTCGTGCCCGAGGTCCTGCTCGCCGCCAACGCCATGAAGGCGGGCATGGCCATCCTGCGGCCGTTGCTGGCCGAGACGGGCGCCGAACCCATCGGCAGCGTGGTGATCGGAACGGTGAAGGGCGACATCCACGACATCGGCAAGAACCTGGTGGCGATGATGCTCGAGGGCGCCGGATTCGAGGTGTTCGACCTCGGCATCAACACCGACGCCGAGGAGTTCCTGGCTGCTCTCGACGAGCACCAGCCCGACATCCTGGGCATGTCGGCCCTGCTCACCACCACCATGCCCTACATGAAGGTCGTGATCGACACCCTCACAGAGAAGGGCATACGCGACAACTTCATCATCCTCGTCGGCGGAGCGCCCCTCAACGAGGAGTTCGGAACGGCCATCGGGGCCAACGCGTACTGCCGCGACGCCGCCATCGCGGCCGAGACGGCCAAGAGCCTCATCACGGCCCGCCGGGCCGCCGGATGACAGCCGAGTCCCAGCGTCCGCGAGTTCTGGTCATAGGCTGCGGCGCGCTGGTTCGCGAGCTGCGCGAGGTTGCCGACCTCAACGGCCCACACCTCCTCGAGGTGGAGTGCCTGCCCGCGATCATGCACAACCGCCCCGAGCAGATCCCCGGCGCCGTGCGCCGAAGAGTGCAGGCCGCCAAGGATCGAGGCACTTACAGCACGATCATCGTGGGATACATGGACTGCGGCACCGGCGGACTGCTCGACCGGGTGTGCTCCGAAGAGGGTGTCGAGCGGCTGCCCGGCGCCCACTGCTACGAGCTCTACGCCGGTGCGGACACCTTCGCCGGGCTGCAGGAGGCCGAACCCGGCACCTTCTACCTCACCGACTACCTGGTGCGGCACTTCGACCGGTTGATGATGCAGGGTCTGGGCATCGCCCGGCATCCAGAACTGTTGGAGATGTACTTCGGCAACTACACCCGGGTGGTGCACCTGGCCCAAAGCGACGACGACCGGCTGGCCCGAGCGGCAGAGCAGGCCGCGGCCCGTCTCGGCCTTCGCTGCGAACGGATCCTCACCGGCACAGGCGAGCTCGAGCACCGGATCTTCGAGTTGGCGGGATCGACCTCCCTGGAAGCGGCGTGAGCCCTCCGGCAGGCCGAGGCGGGCGCCGACGGCGCGGCGACGCCAACCGCCTGGTGCTGATCAGCTGGCGCGACATACCGGCGCAGGTCAACGGCGGCTCCGGCACCGACCGGGTGCAGCGCATCCTCCCCCGTCGCTTCCAACGAGCCATCGACCGGGCGGCCATGGTCGCGGGCAAGACCCAGGCCTCCGAGTACGTCGGCGAATGGCGCCGGACCACCATCCCCGCAGGCGCCCACGATCCCGAGGCTGCCGCGATGGCAGCCGCAGCCGACCTGGAGGAGGCCTTCCCGCGCGAACGCCTCGACGAGTTCGTCCGAACCGGCGGCTGGGACCCCGACAGTGACAGGCGGGACAAGGGCGCGCCCGAGCACGCCCACGATGTCCAGGGAAGCCCGCAGTGACCGACACCGTGGTGAGTTCAGCCACCAAGGAGGTGGTCATCGGATTCGACCGGCCGTTCGTGATGATCGGAGAGCGCATCAACCCCACCGGGCGGCGACTGCTGGCCGCCGAGATGCGCGACGGCGACTTCAGCCGGGTCGAGGCCGACGCACTGGCCCAGACCACCGCCGGGGCACAGATGCTCGACGTCAACGCGGGCATCCCGCTCGCCGACGAGCCGGCCCTGCTGGCCAGAGCCGTCAAGCTCGTGCAGAGCGTGACCGATGTGCCCCTGTCCATCGACTCCTCGATCATCGAAGCCCTCGAGGCCGGCATCGCGGTGTACGAGGGCAAGCCCCTCATCAACTCCGTCACCGGAGAGGAGGAGGTGCTCGAGCGGGTGCTGCCCCTGGTGGCCCGCCACGGCGCCGCGGTGGTGGCCATCTCCAACGACGAGACCGGAATCAGCGAGGATCCCGACGTCCGCTTCGAGGTGGCCCGCAAGATCGTCAACCGGGCCGCCGATCACGGGATCCCCGCCTGCGACGTGGTGGTCGATCCGCTGGTGATGCCGATCGGGGCCATGGGCACAGCCGGACGGCAGGTGTTCCAGCTCGTGCGCCGGCTGCGCACCGAGTTGGGGGTCAACACCACCTGCGGGGCCAGCAACGTGAGCTTCGGCCTGCCGGCACGCCACATGATCACCGGAACGTTCCTGTCGATGGCCATAGGGGCCGGGCTCACCTCCGCGATCATGAATCCGATGCACCCCGAGGTGAAGAACGCGGTGATGGCCGCCGACGTCCTGTCCGGCAACGACCGGGACTGCGCCATGTGGATCGCGGAGCACCGCGACCCCGACGCGGTGGGCATGAGGCGCCGGGGCGGTCGTCGCCGAAGCGCCTGAGAGCGTGCGTAGCGGCCCCTCGTAGCGGATCAGGCTGACATGCACGACATTCACAGCGTGAGGTTCAACCCCTCGGGGATCCGCGCCTCGGTGGCGGCCGGGGCCACCGTGCTCGACGCGGCCCGAGCCGGCGGGGTGGACCTCGACTCGGTGTGTGGCGGTCGAGGCTTGTGCGGCCGCTGCCAGGTCTCCGCCACCGAAGCCGGCGTCCTGTCGGATCCCGGACCCACCGAGCTGCGCTACCGGGGACGCCGACCCCTCGTCGAGGGCCGCCGCCTGGGCTGCCAGGCCGTGGTGCTGGCCGACGCGGTGGTTGACGTTCCCGCCGACAGCCAGGTCCACCGGCCGGTGGTGCGCAAAGCCATCGACCTCACCGAGGTGGTCATCCATCCGATCGTGACGCTGCACTACGTGGAGCTTCCCGAGGTCGTGTTGGGTTTCGAGGCCGCCGAGCTCGACTTGGTGGCCGAAGCGCTTGCGACCGACTGGGGGTTGACCGATGTGGAGTTCCCGGTGCCGGTGCTGGCCGGGCTGTCGCCGGCGATCGCAGCCGGCGACCGTGCGGTCACTGTGGTCGTGCATGATCGCCGCACCGTCCTCGACGTGCGTTCCGGCTACTCCGACGAGGCCTGGGGGGTGGCCGTCGATGTGGGATCGACCACCATCGCCGGCTACCTCCTCGAACTCTCCTCAGGCGAGGTGGCTGCCGCCTCGGGCCGAATGAACCCCCAGATCCGCTTCGGTGAGGACCTCATGAGCCGGGTGTCGTACGTGATGATGAACCCCGGCGGCGAGGCCGCCCTCACCGCGGCGGCGCGCCGCGCCATCGACGAACTGGTGGGAGAACTGTGCGAGCAGGCCGGAGTCGACCGGCGCGCCGTTCACGACCTGGTGGTGGTGGGCAACCCGATCATGCACCACCTGGTGCTGGGCGTGGACCCCACACCGCTGGGCGCGGCGCCGTTCACCCTCACCACCGCCGCGGCGGTGCGGGGCCGGGCC
>JAJDZO010000301.1 GCA_022824605.1 Acidimicrobiia bacterium | reverse complement strand
AGGACCTGCAGCAGGTTGTTGGTGCCCTCGATGCGTCCGTTGGATGGTCGGCCGGCGTGGTGTGAGGCGAGGATCTCGTCGGACCAGGCGATGAAGGTGTCGACGATGTCGTGGTACTCGGGCAGCTCGCCGGTCTCGTAGAGGTCACAGAACCGGCCGAGCGCGTCGAGGGCGCTGTGGTGGTCGCCTGCGGTGTAGAGGCCGTGGAGCTCCTGGAGGGCCTGCCAGCCGGCTTTGAGGCGGGGGTGGGCGTCGAAGAGCCCTTCGAGGCGCTCGCGGTCGGCGTCGGTGAGGGTGTCGCCTCTGCGCAGCAGCGCGAAGCGGGCTCTGAACACCTCCGGGTCGAAGGCGGGGGTGGTGCCGGGGGGCTGGCGGCGCTGCACGTCGCGGCGCACCTGTGTGAGCCCGGCCGCGAACCATCTGATGACATGGAACCGGTCAAGGACGTGGCGGGCGTGCCCGAGGTGGGCGCCGACGGCGGCGCGGTAGGCGCGCGAGCCGTCGGTGACGACGACTTTGACCTGCTTGCACCAGCGGTGGCCCTGTTGCGCCAAGAACGCCGAAAGCGCCGCTGAGCTGCGGTGCGGGACCATCGCGAGGGTGCGGCCGGTGTCGGCGTTGACGATCACGGTCACATAGCGGTGCCGTCGGCGGATGGAGGTCTCATCGACCAAAAGCACCCGGCAGCGCTCGCTGCGGCGGCGCTCGGCCACGATGTCCGCCCAGGCCCGCACCAGCGCGTTGATCTTGTGCCAGCCCACCTTGCGCCGGCGCGCCGCGGCGCGCAGCGTCATCACCTTCGCGTCGGCCACCAGCGCCCGCGCCAGCCGCGCGGTGAGGCCGCCCTCGAACGCGGGGTGGTCCTCCAAGAACCGGCTGCCGCAGCTGCCACAGACCATCCGCCGCCGCGACCACACCAGCGTGGCGCGCCGCCCCGACACGTCCAAGTCGGTGACCTTCTTGTCGCGGCGGTCATGGACCCTGTGGCACTTGAACCCGCAGCACGGGCACCTCAGCCGCCTCAACGTCGACTCGACGCTGACGACAAGGCGCGCCGCGGTGTCCTCGAGCACCCCCAGCACACGTATCCGCGGCAAATGCAGCCGCACCCCCATAACATCGCAAGCCATCGAGGCCCTCCTGGATCAGTGGATGTGACATCACCGATCCCAGCAGGGCCTCGACCCCTCAACGGGGACCCTCAACCACCCCCCTCCCCACGTTTCCGCGCAGGCTCATATGTTGGAAGCGTTCGTCCTGTGTGGGTCGTTGCGGGATGCCGGTGAGATGGCTGGCGTTTCTCATCACAGCGTGGCCCGCTATGTCGCTATGCGCGATGAGGGCCGGCTGCGGGGTATGGGCCCGGCGCGCAGGGGGCGGATCATCGATGCGCGGCTGGCGAAGATCGAGGAGTGGGTCGAGCGGTCTCACGCCAAGATCCGCGCCGATGGGGCCTTCGACAAGCTGAAGGCGCTGGGGTTTGCGGGTTCGGGCCGCACGGCGGTGGCGGAGGTGAAGGCCAACTATCGCTGTGGCCGGCGGCGGGTGTATCGGCGGTGGGATCGGCGAGGCGGGGATGTGGGCGCAGTGGGATTGGGGCGCGGGCCCGGTCGTCGCCGGGAGGAGGACGAGTCTGTTCTGTGGGGGGCTGGCGTGGTCGAGGTTCCGGGTGGTGCCGTGGGGGGATCGCAGGTTGGCGACGGTGATTTCCTGTGCGGACCGGGCGATGCGCGTCTTCGGCGGCGCTGCGACGTATTGGTTGACCGACAACGAGCGCACCGTCACGATCGATCACGTCGCTGCGGTGGCGGTGCGCCATCTGGAGATGGTCGCGATCAGCGGCTCTGTGCGGGGCCACGGTGGCGACGTGTGTGCCGGCGGACCCCGATTCCAAAGGCGGCTCGGAGGCGACGGTGCGGATCGCCGAAGCCGACTTGGCGCCAACCGAGGCGAACCCGCGCGACGGCTACACCAGCTGCGCCGAGCTGGTCTGCGCCTGCGAGGCGTGGATGGCCGAGGTCAACTGTCGTGAGCATCGGGTGACCCGGCGGGCGCCAACCGAGATGCTCGCTGAGGAGCAGCAGCGCCTGCATCGGCCCCTAGACGGGAGCCTCGGCATTGGCTGCTATCAGCCTTATCTCCAAGCCGTCGAGAACGCCCTCAGAGTCGGCCCACTCATGAATGGCGGCCACGAGGTCGTCTAGGTACTCCGAGCCTCCGGTGAACCCGAGATCGTCCTCCGCCCACCAGCGCGTGCCCTCGTCGTGGTTCTGGTACACACGAACTTCATGCATCGGACGCCTCCGCAGCGAACAGGAATCACCGTCGCTCCAAACCCTACAGACGCGCTCTCGGAAGAACGGTGGTGCAGCGGAGCATCCGCCCCCGGCAGCGTCGCCACCCCTCCAGACAGTGCGCTGATGGATCTCGACGGCCATCAGGCCTCAGTACATCTGGACCACAGCCGAGACGCGCGCGAGATCGTGCCGACGCGACGTGAGCCAGTCATGCCACCGGTGACGCCGCGGCGCTTGGGCGGCCATCATCGGGCGCTGCTTCGGGAAGCAGGCCCACCGCTTGACAAACTCGCGCAGGTCCACCAACCCGTTGCGGCGCATCACCGACGGCGAGGTGCGCCGTCAGATGAGACGCACACAGCGCCGGACGCGCCGTCGCCGCGGTCACCTCGCTGTCTGCCCGGCCCTTCCAGCCGCAGGCGCTGCCCGAACTCGGCCCCCAAAATCGCCAGCGAAATCTCCAATAGTCTGCTCAACCTATTTCCTGAATCTGCTACCCCTGAGGGTGAAGCCCCCAAGAAGGAGTTCTCGATGCCCAACGGAGACCCCGGGCACGACGAGATGCCCGAAGTCATCCTCACGGTCGCCCGACGCCAAAACGACAAGCAGGATGCGCTCCTCGACTCCCACAAGCGCCAGGGCGTCATCATCGCTGGCGGCTACCTCACCACCGGCACCCTCACCATCGCCGCGATGGACCCGGACAACGCCGCGCCCGCCGCGGCCATTGTGCTGGTCTGGAGCCTCGCGACCAGCCTCATCGCCGGATACATCCAATGGCTCGCCCATCGATGGGCCGCCAGCCCCACCATCGCGTACCTCATCGAGAACTACTACGAGGCCGGACACAGCCGCGAAGTCCTTGAACTAGACCTCGCCGAAACCCACGAGGCCCAGTACCACCGCAACGACGACACCCTTCACAAGATCAAGAAATGGCTGCTCATGCAGGCCATCGTCGCCTTCGTCGGCGTCGGCCTCCTCATAGGAGTGCTGCTTTCAGTATCGTGACCATATGGCCAAGGAGCAGTCCACCAACTCTCGGTCCAAGCAGCGGCCCGGAGCGATGCCCGTCAGAACCGTCAACAGAGGCTTCATCCCCGAACGTCGCAAACGACGCCCAGACAGCAACCCCTCCTCCTCCTGAACCGGCGGCACTCGCCGCGAGCGCGGTCACGCCGACCTTCCCCTCGGCACTGATACTGATCGGGCGGGCCGGAATGGCCGCGCTGCTAGGCGCTGTCTTCTATTGCTGGCTGGAACGCTTGCAACGTCTGCGGGTCGAAGCAGACGAAGCGGATGGTGCGCACCTTGGTGGACGCCGAGCGCACGGCAGCCACGGCGGTCGTGGCGGCTTCCTGTAGCGGATAGCCGCGGGCGCCGGTTGCGATTGCCGGGAAGGCCAGGCTCTCGGCACCGACCTCGTCGGCGCACGCCAGGGACTCGCGGTAGCACGACTCCAGCAACACCGGCTCGCCGGACACGAGCATGATCAGGTCTCACAGGAAATCGCATTCTTCGATCAGGTCAAGGTCTGACCCATGGCCAGAGGGGTCACCTTCGACACAGGCCGAGATCATCACGAAACCCGTTTCGGTGGCTGCGGACGTCGCTTCGAAGATGCCGTGGCCGGTCCAGCTCCGGTGGAAGAACAGGCGGTCGTCCTCCATGAACGCGAGCCACCTGTCGTCGTAGACGGGCCGGTAACCCGAGGCAATCTTCTGCTTCTCGCGCTGCGAGAGGAGCATGATCGGAGCATGCGCACGCCGAGGGAGCGTCGGCCAGAGCGATGCGGGCCCACTCGGTGGTCGGGTCCAGCGACGCGGCCAATCCGATGGGGCGGCGGCTGCGATGCTTGTAGACCCAGCCGGGAACCGCGACCCCGTCACGGTCACACAGCGCATGGACCACAGCCGAGACGCGCACGAGATCGTGCCAGCGCGACGTGAGCCGGTCATGCCACCGGTGACGCCGGGGCGCTTGGGCGATCATCAACGGCCGCTGCTTGCGGGAAGCAGGCCCAACGCTTGACCAACTCACGCAGGTCCACCAACCCGTTGCGGCCATCACCGACGGCGAGGACCGCCGGCAGATCAGACGCACACAGCGCCGGACGCGCCGCCGCCGCTGTATCGGCGGCTTCTCGATCCCTGCTCAGAACGTGCGTACCCTCGACCGCCGGATCGCTGGCGCCAAAGCCCGGTTCTATCCGGACCGAGGAGATCCCGGCAAGTGGGAACTCAAGGCCCGACGGATTATCAATCCCAATCCATGGAAGCGCTCGAAGAACCGGAACTTCGTCAAGGAGATCCTGCGCATCCTCGGCCAGCTTGACACCACCGTCTACACGGTCACCATCGACAAGCGCCGGCTTCACCACGACATGACGCTGGACACCACGACGCCGCTACAGCTCCAAGCGCTTGTGGAGCACTTCGCCGTGGAGTGCGCCGAGCACCGCGAGGCGGGCATGATCGTGTCGGACTGGTCCAACCACTCCCTCGACGCACACGCCAGCGTATGTGTAGCGACCTTCGTGATTTCGCGCCGCCTCTTCCTGCACCCCTGCATGTACTACGCCAACTCCAGGACGTCCCACGCGATCCAAGTTGCAGACCTCGTGTCGGGCATCCGGCGACGCGCCGAGGAGGGCGACACGAATCTTCAAGGAATCGACGCGGAACTAGCCACCGTCCGA
This sequence comes from Acidimicrobiia bacterium, assembly GCA_022824605.1. Taxonomy (GTDB): domain Bacteria; phylum Actinomycetota; class Acidimicrobiia; order Acidimicrobiales; family Aldehydirespiratoraceae; genus Aldehydirespirator. The sequence goes on along the minus strand of JAJDZO010000301.1, from coordinate 199 downwards.
ACGCTCCGCCGATCCGCCCCCACCACCCACACGGGGCGGCAATATACGAATCGCATCCGGCTGATCTGACAACCACTTGCAACCGCGGGAGCAAGACACGCTACGATTGGGATCGCCTGATGGTCCGGCTAGTAGGCGCAAGCTGAATGCAGCCGATATACCGCTGGCACGGGACCCCGGAACGCACGGGGTCCCTTTT
>JAJDZO010000260.1 GCA_022824605.1 Acidimicrobiia bacterium | reverse complement strand
GGGTGGGCGAACACGGCGGCCTGAGCGCCCCCACCCCCGCAGAAGCCGCCGCCGGTGCTGAGTTCGTGTTCGTGTGCGTCGGCAACGACGACGACGTCCGTGCGGTGACGCTCGGCTCCGGCGGCGCGCTCGCGTCGATGGAAGCGGGCGCGGTTCTGGTGGATCACACCACCGCGTCGGCTGATCTCGCCGAGGAACTGCACTCCGCTGCAGCCGGGCGGGAGGTCGGTTTCGTGGACGCGCCGATATCGGGAGGCCAGGCGGGCGCCGAGAACGGCATGCTCACCGTGATGTGCGGCGGCGGTCAAGGCGACTTCGACCGGGTCCGACCGGTGATCGACTCATACGCCAAGGCGGTGACGCTGCTCGGTCCGCCCGGCAGCGGCCAGCGAACCAAGATGGTGAACCAGATCTGTATCGCCGGGCTGATTCAAGGCCTCGCCGAGGGCATCGATTTCGCCCGACGGGCCGGGCTCGACGTCGAGCAGGTGGTGGAGACGATCTCGCAGGGTGCGGCCGGTTCGTGGCAGATGGCCAACCGTGGTGTGACCATGGCCCGCCGTGAGTTCGACTTCGGTTTCGCGCTGGACTGGATGCGCAAGGATCTCGCCATCTGCTTCGCTGAGGCTGAGCGCATCGGCGCCACCCTGCCGCTCACCGCAGTGATCGACCAGCATTACGCCCACCTCCAACGCCAAGGCCACGGCCGCTGGGACACAAGCTCCCTCATAGAGCTGTTGGTGGACGACTGAGGCGTGTGAGCGGTTGATCAGCGGCGATGCGCCCGATCCTGAATCTGCTCCCGATCCGTGCCGCGTCAGTGGCGCTCAGGCTGGCTGGTTGTGTTCGTCAGTTAGCGCTGCTCGCGGGGTCAGTGTGGGTCGTACCGGCATCGAGGATGGTGAGGTTCTCTACTGGTTCGGGCGCCTCAGGGAGTAGGTAGGCGGCCCTTTCCCAGTCGGAGCGGGCGGCGTCGAGGTCGCCGAGATACCAGTTGGCGTTGCCGCGCTTGAGATGGGCGACGCCGTTGGACGGCTGTAGGGCGATCAACTCCGACGCTGCCCGCCGTGCTCGCTCGGCGTGGCCGGCGTCGGATGTGACCCGGTGCGCCTGGTTGTGCGCGTCGACGAGTGCGAGCGCCACCAGCGGGTGACCCCGATTGTGTTCGAGGCCGCCGCGGATGCGTTCGATCCCCTCGGTGATGAGGCCGATGTCGGAGGCTCTCGAGAGCCGGTCGCCCATCAGGATGTGGCTCAGGTCGTCGAAGGGCCTGTGCGAGGCTGCCTGTTCGAGCAGTTCGTAGGCCTCCGTCTCGGATGCGGACGCCACCGCGGTCTCGATGATCCGGTCGTTGCGCGCCGACGACAAGGCGTTGACCGCCATCACCGAGGCGGCGCTGAGCATCAGCGCGGCGCCGATCCTCGGCAGCCGCCGCGCCGGCGTGTCCGAGTCGGCCACGAGGAATCCGATCATCAGCCACCACACCGCCTCGGTGCTGACGTGAGCGAAGAACGCCTGTTGCATGAGCGCGTAGCAGGCCACGCCGACGCCGACGGCGACCCTGAACGGGTCGCCGCTGCGCACCGCCCGCCACGCCAGCGTCGCCACCCAGACCAGGACGCCGAGATACAGCACGGCTGCGATCACACCGAACGACGACGCGAAGTCCAGCAGGTCGCTGTGGGCGCTGTCGAGCGCGGCGCTGCCGAACTCGCGCACGGCTTCGTCATCGACGTGTCGGCCGTACGCCATGGTGAACGTCTCGGGGCCGTGGCCGAGGAACGGCCGTTCGGCGATCGACGCGACCGCGGCCTCCCAGATGGCGGCGCGCCCGCGCAGGTCGTGACCGAGCTGCTGCCAGCGACCGCTCAGAGCCGCCCCGGCGACCACGGCCAGGCCCGCCGCCACGATCAGCATCCGCAGCCGGCCGGTCGAAGCGATCAGCCACGCGGCGGCACAGACCACGATTACGGCCAGCCAGGCGGCTCTGGTCTGTGCGGCAGCCAGGTTGACGACGGCCAGCACCGTCGCCGCTGCGCCGGCCCAGCGCCACAGTCCGCGTCGGCCCACCGCCAGCGCGGCGACCGGGCCGACCAGAATCAGGAAGCCCGACACGACAGCCGGGTTCGCCAGAGTCGAGCGGACCCGGCCCCGGTAGTCAATCAAGTCGGCGTCGAACTCGACGCCCACGAGTTCGAGCACCCCGACCGCGCCTACGGCCGTCACCGCTACGACTGCCGCATCCACGAGTGACGCCGCGGCGGCGTCTCGACGTGCCCGCATCAGTGACAGGCCCGCCGCGAAGGCGGCCGCGAAGCCGGCCCAGGCGACGAGTCCTTCCAGACGGCTGGGAGCTCCGAGCAGCGACCGCCACAACGAGTCGCCGGCAATGGTCGCGGCCGCCATCAACACGGCCGACGCCGCAACCGCGGCCACGGGCCACGCTCGGGCGGGCAGGACGAAGGCGCCGCGGCGAGCCAGCCACAGCGCCACCAGCGCCAGACCGGCCGCGGCGGTCGCCGCCTTGGCCGCGGTGTATCCGTTGAATCCCAGGGGATCCCAGACGACCGCAGCCCCGGCCAGCATCAGCATGAGGCCGGCTGCCGGCAGCGCGGGAAGCCGCTCGCGAACTGTCGAGCCGCGGCGCGATGCACGCAGCGCTCCCTGCAGCGCCGCGGAGAGACGGGTACGACTCGCGGAAGCCGATGAGGGCGCCCGCAAGGTCATCCGGGCTCGACGAAGCGCCGAGGGACTCTCGACACGGTGCTGGGCATCCTCGTCGATCGCCGGGTTCAGCGGTCTTCGGCGGGTGCTGCGAATATGTCGGCGACCTGCCGGAACAGCTGTGCGGGAAGTCCGCCTCCGATCAGGCGCGACTCGTCCGGCTCAGGCGGCGACTCGCCTTCGAGCCACGCCTCGTAGTCGGCGAGGGCCCCTTCGGGCGTCGGCTCCGCCGCGGCGCCGCCGGCGGCTTCGCTGTCGGCGGCGCCGACCCACACCACGATGGTGCGCTCGCCGGACACCCCGGCGAACCAGGCGTCGGTTCGCCCCTCGGCGGTGCCGGTCTTGCCGTAGGGCCTGTCGTCGCCGTCGGCGGCCACGCCGGTGCCGATGGTCACCACCGCCCGCAACAGCTTGCGCGTCGCGTCGGCGGCCTCGGCCGACACGAGCCGGCCCGCGGCTGCGACGGCCTCGCTGCCGTCACTGCGGGTGATCGCGAGCGTCTCGCCGTCGTTGGCCAGAGCCGCGAACAGCGCCGCCACCGACTCCATGCCCACCGTGTCGAGCCCCAGCGGCAGTGCCCGGGACGGCTCCAACGCCATCCCCACCCGAGACGCGACTGCGGCGACGGCGCCGGGTCCGGCCCGCTCGGTCAGGATGATGAAAGCGGGATCGTTGGAGTACGCCACCGCGATTACGAGCCCCACCTCGCCGGGGTTCGTCGTGCAGGCCGTGCGCTCCGGCAGCGGGATGCACTGCGGCACGCTCAGAACCTCAGAAGGCGCCACGCCGGCTTCGAGCGCGGCAGCCAGCACCGCCACCTTCGCCAACGAAGCCGCCGGCCGCGCCCGGCCGTCGAGGGGGATCCGCGCCGCATCGCCCGCGGCTGCTTCAGCGGTGATCTCGCCGGTGGAATTGTCCACGACGAGCACCGCGACCGGGCCGCCGTGGGTGTCTGAGGCCGATCGCACGATGGCATCGATGCTCGCGGAGTGCTGCGCCTCGCGGTCAGATGCCTGCTCGGTTCCGCATGCTGAGCCGAGCACACACAGCGACAGTAGCGAAACCGCGGCCGCGCGGGCGGCGACCCGACGCACGTCGCCTACTCCAGAGTCATCGACAACTCGTAGGCACCCTCTCCGCTGCTGTCGCCGGATATCTCAATCAGGTACCATCCGGCCGCTAAGTCATCCAGTACGAGGCGAGTACTATCGTCGCCGCCCCAGTGACGGCGAAATGCGGCTAACTCGTCTGGTGCACCGGCCACTGATCTTGTGAGTCTGATGTACAGAAAGAGAGAACTATGGATCTCGATAATCGCAGACCCATCGAATCCGCCTGCAGGCACCTCGAATCGGTAAGGGGGGCCCCCTACCGAGTCCGCAACAATACGCGTCCCTGGTTCGATCAAAACCGCGGTCTCCAAGACTTCGTTCTCGAGGCGGTCGTCGGCTCGCGGCAGCAGCCGGTGGATGAACGTCGCCATCTGCCCCCGCGTCACCCGCTGGTTCGGGCAGTAGCGCAGGGGCGCGGTGGCGCAGCCGGTGGTGATGCCCGCCGCGTGCAGCGCGTCGATAGCACCGGCGTGCACGTTGCTGCGGTCCACGTCGGTGAATCCGGCCGGCTCAGCAGGGATGTCAAGGTCGAGCGCGCGCTGGATGAAGGTTGCCATCTCGGCTCGGGTGACCACCAGGTCGGGGCAGTAGCGCAGGGGCGCGGTGGCGCAACCGGTGGTGATGCCCTGATCGGCGAAACGCTCGATGTGAGCGGCCTCGAAGGCGTGGTCCCCGTCGACCTGCACATCGACGAAGCGCGAACTCTCCACCCACTGCGGCTCCGTTTGCAGTATGGCACGCCCGAACCACACGGCCATCACGGCTCGAGTGATCCCCTCGCTGGGGCAGATCCGACCGCGCCCGCATTCGGTTCCGGCGACTATTCGACGTCTAGCGACGGCATCGATCGAAGCTTCGGCGAAGCTGCCCTCGTCGTCGTAGAAGGCGCCCTCGAAGGGGTAGTTCGAGGGCACGACAACCAGCTCCCCCAAGCGCTTGTGTTCGCCGTCCTCCAAAGACACCGAACCAGCGAAGCCGTCAAGAGTGGGTCCAAAGTGATAGTAGTAACGATCGTAAATGCCGATCAGATACGTATTGGCTGCAATTCCTTCGAAAGAGAAGTTCCCGTCGGCATCACTTTGTGTTGGAATGCAAGAATCGGCGAAAGCACCGAGATGGTGTTCTCCACCGGAAATCTGCCCCGAGGCGTCAAGGCAGAGCTCGACTTCCGTCGGAGAGGGGACTGCGCCGTCGGGATCTCGCAGGCTGCCTGAGACGGTGCCGCCGCGTCCGAGAATGATGTCGTCGACTGGGAAGTTTCCAGGACCGCCGTCTGTCACAACCGGAAGCCATTTATTCTCATTCGCATAACGGTCGCCGGGTGCTGACGCCGATATGACGAATGCTCCGTAGCCGACATTGATGGGACCTATCGTGTAGCTTCCGTCGTCATCTGTAGTAGCATCCCAGACAGCCAGATTCTCGTAGTCTTCGTCCGCCAAAAACGATGCGTATGGATTACTGAGCGACCGAATACTCAGTCTGACGTCGCGGATGCCGTCGCCGGAGGCGTCGACCACTCGCCCCGACACTGTGCCGCAGGCACCTCCGCTCAGTTCGATCCTCAGTTCGGTCAATGCCTGGCATTCCGCGGCAGGATTCGTTGCGCCGGCTTGGAGGGTCACGCCTGAGGCGCCTTGCTGAGCTTGCAGTCCGGTGCCGTCCTGTTCGAGGGCTGTGGCGGTGCCGGCGAGCGACGCACCGAGCAGCGCCAGCACCGCGGCGACCGAGACTGCCGTGCGGCGGGCTGGACCCGCAGCGGCCCTGAGCCGGGCCGGCCGGCCTTGCGCCTCGCGATTCCCGAGCATTGCGAGCATCGGCACGAGGGCGGCGAGAATCAGGACGGCGACAAGCATGATGTGCTCCGGGTCGGTGGTCGTCGAGAGGGGCTGAGCATCCATGTGGAGGCGTCGCCTTCACGGCGAAAGTAACCCCCCTCCCCCCGCTGATGCAAAATCGGGCGTCCGTGCGAGCCTCGTCACGGCTGCCGAGGGTTTCTCAGCGGTCGCCCGAGAGGCCGTGGCGGTCTGCGGCGTTCCGGGCGTCACCGGATCCCAAGCAGCTCCATCAGTGCGGGCCCTAGCACCTCAGCCGCGAACAACTCGGCCCGCTCGTAATCGATGTGCATGCCGTCGGATCGCCCGTAGCGGCCGTCGTAGCCGGACGAGTCGAGCTGCGGGGCTGAGTCGATTAGGCCGACGGGCGGGATGCCACCTCCTGCGTTCAGTTCGGCTGCCAGCCGGGTGATGAGCGTGTTGTACGCCCGGGCCCGCGCCGGGTCGGTCTGGGGCTGATTGGCGTCCTCGTCGTGGCCGACCACGAGCAGAGCCGGAGAGGTCGTGAACACCACCCGAATGTCCCGTTCACGGGATCTGGCCACCAGCCGGCGGTAGGAGTCAGCCACGCTGGAAGCGAAGCGGGGTTCGAGTATCGAGCTCCAAGAGCCGTCGGCATTCAGGTGGTCGAACAGCACCGCGCCGTGGTCCACGACTAGGACCAACGCCGAGCCGGGCTCTATGTAGTCGTCCCGGCAGACGGCGTCCGGCTGCAGGCCGATGGGTTCTGGATCGTCATCGAGTTCGCCCCTGAATGCCACCCACTCGCTGTCCTCGACAGCCACCGGGGAACAGCCGATGCGGGAGTGGTCCACCACGGCCATGGTCCGCTTCTCGTCGGCCCAGTTCCGGAGCCCGTGGGCGATGTGAATGGCGGCCGAGTCGCCGATCACCGTGACGATCGGCACCGGGAGCGCTGGATCAGGCTGAATTGGGACCGTCACCGGCGCGACGGTGGTAGCGGCAACGGGATCGGGCGCCTCCGAGCGCCCGTCCGGCGTGGTGACCCATGCGGGAAGCTCGTCGGCGCGCTCCGCCCGCTCGGCGATGCCGCGGGTAGGCGAGGAGGTCGCCGCGGCCACACCGGCCACCGCCGCCACAGTCACGGCCACCGCAGCCAGCGCCGCTATTCCCCACCGGCCTGTGCCGCGGCGAATCGGCATCTCGAGCCAATGGAATGAGATCTCGGCCGCAGCCAATGTCACCGCTATGACGGCGAGCGGATGCCAGCCGGTCAACCCGATCAACGGCCAGTGGAACAGATAGATAGCGTAGGAGCGCAGACCCAGCCAGCGGAGCACCGACCACGACATGAGCTGGGCCGGCACGCCGGGTCGGACCGCGGCCACCACCAGCACCACCCAGCACGACGCCATGAGCTGAGGCGCCCCCCGGAAGACGGCCGGATGGTCCGGTTCGAGCCGGGCCACCGCCACCGCGGTGACAGCTGTGGCGGCAGCCAGCGCCACTCCCCAACCGAGCAGGGCCGGGCCATCCGCTCTCGCCGGCCGGTCGAACCAGCGTCGTACTGCATCGAAGCGGGCCTGCGCGAGGGCAAGGCCTGCGCCCGCGGCGATCTCCAGGGCCCGAACCGGAGTGGCCACGTAGGCGTCGGTCGATGCCCACCACAGCCACACCCCGCCCAGACCCATCACAGCCATCGCGGCCACCACCCGCCCCGGTCGACGGATCAAGGCCACCGCGGCCGGGAACACCAGGTAGAACTGCTCCTCGATGGCCAGCGACCAGAAGTGCGCCAGCGGTTCGGGCGCTTCGGCGAAGATCCCCGCGTAGCCGGCCTCGTCGAGGGACGCGTGCCAGTTGAACACATTCAGCGTGGCGGTCAGCGCGTCGATCCCGATGATGCGCAGCGGCTGATCGTCGAGCACGGCCGTCAACACAAGCGTGGCTGCAATCGTCACTAGCGCGGCCGGCAGCACCCGGCGTACCCGCCCAGCCATGAACCGGCCCAGGCGCAGGCTGCCGGTGGTGGTGACCTCGGCGTCGATCAAACCCGCTATCAGATATCCCGACAGGGTGAAGAACAGCCCCACGCCCAGCCAGCCGCCCCGTACCGTGTCGGGCCAGAGGTGGAACGCCAGCACCCACACGACGGCCAGTCCCCTGAGGCCGTCCAGGCCCGGAAGCCGGCGATCCGCAGCCGAGATGAGCGACGTTGATTTCAAGGGGCCTCCCACTCAACCGTGCGACCCCGAAGTGGTTAGGTGGCGTGGGTGTAGTTGGTGGAGGCGAACTCCCAGTTGATCAGGTGCTCTATGAAGGCGTCGACGTACGCGGGGCGGGCGTTCTGGTAGTCGAGGTAGTAGGCGTGTTCCCACACGTCGATGGTCAGCAGGGCCCGCCGGCCGTGGCGCAGCGGGGTGTCGGCGTCGTCGGTGTTTACGATGCTCAGACCGTCGGGATCGGCCACCAGCCAGGTCCACCCGGACGCGAAGTTCCCTACCGCGGCCGCTGCGAACCGCGCGTTGAAGGCGTCCATCGAGCCGAAGCTCTGCTCCAGAGCGGTCAGTAGCTCGGGGGAGGGCGACTCAGCCCGGCCCGGGCTCATCGAGTTCCAGTAGAAGGCGTGGTTCCAGGCCTGGGCTGCATTGTTGAACAGCGCCGAGGGCATCTCCGCAGCGGCCAGGATGTCCTCGATCGCCGAGCCCTCGTGCGCGGTGCCTTCCACCATGCGGTTGAGGTTGGCGACGTAGCCGGCGTGGTGGCGGCCGTAATGGAAGCTCATGGTCCGCTCGGAGATGTGGGGGGCCAGGCCGTCGAGTGGGTAGGGCAGGGGAGCATGCTCGATCGTCATCGCAGGCGCGGTCTTTCCGAAGGCAACCGGGGGCGAACCCGAATATACGCAGAGTCTGCGGTCCGCAGGCGGCGGTGTGGCCGATGTCACCGTTGGGCGCGGCCCCAAGCGCCCTCGTCTCGTGGCGTCAACCGGCGAACAGGTTGGTCGGCTGGCCCACCGCGTCAACCTCTGCGGCGAACAGCGCCCCGGAGTTGAGCTCACCCTCGGTGCTGACACCGGCGATCGACTCGCCGGCGGTGGTGATGTAGAGCGTGTCGAGGTCGGGGCCGCCGAAGCAGCAGCAGGTGGTCTGGGGTGCGCCTGCGGTGACCACCGTCTCAAGGTTCTCGCCTTCGGGCGAGATGCGCTGCACATGGAATCCGCCGAACATCGCCACCCACAGGCATCCTTCGGCGTCGACGGTCATACCGTCGGGGTAGCCGGTGGTGCCGTCGAAGTGCACG
>JAJDZO010000069.1 GCA_022824605.1 Acidimicrobiia bacterium | reverse complement strand
GGGCCAGATGGCCGAACTGCTGTTCCTGGGCGACTCGACTCAAGCCACGGTGATACTCGCCGACGGCTCATCGATCGTCGCGCTGCGCTACAACGAGGCCGGCCACCACCCGTTCGGCCGGTTCCGCCCCGGCGACCCCGTGACGGTGGGCTGGAGCCGCGACGCGGCCTGCGTGATCGACGGCTGATGGCCCCCGCCACCTCCGCCCAGCGCCGACGCAGGCGTGTCGCCGCGTTGCTGGCGCCCGGCACCACATGGATCACGTTGACCTATGTGGTGCCCGGCGCGTTGATCGTCGTCTACTCGCTGTTGACGCCGAAGCTGGGCGGCGGGGTCATCTGGGAACTCACCGGCGACGCCTGGGCCGAGATCGTCTCCAAGGGACGCCGCTCCGACGCCGGCTGGGCGACGCTGGGCTCAGCCGCGATCCGAGCCGTCGCGGCCGCCGCTCTGGCGACCTTGCCGCTGGCAGCCGCCGCCCGGTACCTGCGACGCAGCGTCCGCGGCGCGCTGGTCGTGGCGGCTGCGGTGGGTGTGCTGGCCGGCGTCAACCATCTCGCCGGCGCCTACAACAACTACACCGCGGTGTTCGCCCGGTCGGTGGTGTGGTCGGTGTGGGCCACGGTGCTGTGCATCGGGTTGGCCTTGCCGTTGGCGGTGTTCATCAGCTCCCGCCGCAGCCGGATCACCAAGAACGCACTGCTGGTGGCGGTGATGATCCCGTTCTGGACCTCGATGCTCGTGCGGACCTTCGCGATCCGCTTCGTGTTGTCCAACACCGGACCGCTCAACAACGCCATCGAGAGCCTCGGACTCGAGCGCCAGGTCTTTTTGAACACCCGGTTCGCGGTGCTGCTGGGACTGGTCTACACCGCGCTGCCGTTCATGGTCCTTCCGCTGTACGCAGCCATCGAGCGCTCCGACCGCGTCCAGATGGAAGCGGCCCGCGATCTCGGCGCCAGACCACCGCAGGTGTTCGTGGACGTGTTCGTACCCCTGATCCGGCCCGGTCTGACGGTGGGGTCGGTCATGGTCTTCGTCCTGTCGGTCTCGCAGTACCTCGTGCCGACACTGCTGGGCGGCGGCAAGACCAACATGATCGCCAACCTGCTCGACTTGCAGTTCGGGGAGGCCTTCAACTGGCCCCTCGGCGCGGCCTTGGCCACCCTGTTCAGCCTCGTCACCATCCTGAGCCTCTATTTCGTGGTCGGGCGCCGAGACGGAGCCGATCTGCTGTGAGCGCCACCCGGCGGGGCCCCGCGGCCGCGATCGGCGCCACTGCCGCGGTGGTGTACCTGTTCTTCTACCTGCCGGTGTTCGTGCTGGTGCTGTTCTCGTTCAACGAGGCCCGCACCGGCGGACGCTGGACTGGCTTCACAACCGAGTGGTACGCCAGGCTCGCCGACAACGACCAGATCAGGTCGGCGACGGTGAACTCGATTGTGATCGCGGTAGTCGCCACCGCCATCGCGGTGGTGCTCGGCACGATGCTGTCGCTGGCGCTGGACCGTCACGTCTTCCGGGGACGCAGGGCTGCCGAGCAGGCCGTGTACCTGCCGGTGATCGCGCCGGAGATCGTGACCGGGGTGGCTCTGCTGGCGTTCTTCTCGCTCGTTCTCGGCCGGCTCAACGACATGCTCGGGCGCAGCGCGGCGGACGCGTTCCGGCTCGGCCGGCCCACAGTCGTCATCGCCCACGTCGCCTTCTGCACCGCCTTCGTGGCACTCGTGGTGCGTTCCAGCCTGCGCAACCTCGATCCGGCTGTCGAGGAGGCCGCACAGGATCTCGGTGCCAGCCGCTGGACCACGTTCTGGCGGGTCACGCTGCCGTCGATAGCACCGGGGGTGCTCGGAGGCGCACTGTTGTCGTTCACCCTGTCGCTCGACAACTTCGTGATCACCTTCTTTGTGGCGGGACCGGGCGCCACCACCTTGCCGATCGAGGTGTTCGGCCAGCTGCGACGCACGATCAGTCCAGAAGTCAACGCCGTCTCCACCTTGATCTTCGCCGCTTCCACCCTGCTTCTGGTCGGCGCGCTCACGATCCAGACCGGCGCCGCCAGGCGGCGGCTGCGCCAACTCCCCCAAGACCGCCCAGCGGATGCCGGCACACCCCGTCTCGATCCTCAACACAGTCCACCAAACACCTAGGGAGGAACCATGTACATGTTCACCAAGCGCTCCGCGTTGCTGCGACTTCTGGCCGTATTGGCCGTGGGCGCGGTACTCGCGGCCGGATGCGGAGAAGACGACGAGGAGGCTGCGCCACCGACCACGGCGGCCGCGCCCGAAGTCACCGCCGCACCCGCTGAGCCGGAGCCGGAGGCACCCGAACCTGAGCAGCCCGCGCCCGCCGATGAGCCTGCCACCGGCCGCTGCGGCGACCCGTCCCGTCTTGGCGACTCGATCAACTTCTTGAACTGGGCCGACTACATCGACGAGGCCATCCTTGAGATGTTCGAAGCCGAATGCGGAGTGAGCGTGACCCTCGACACCCATGTCGCCAACGAGGAGGCCATCGCCAAGGTCGACGCCGGCAACTCCGGCTACAGCCTCGTGATCGTCACCGACTATGCCATCGGCATCATGGCCGACCAGGGGCTGCTGGCCGAACTGGATCTGAGCGAGGTTCCCAACGCCGCCAACCTCGACCCGAACCAGATGGACGCCTACTACGACCCCGGCAACGTGTACTCGCTGCCCTACCAGTACTCAACCACCGGTTACGCGTTCGACACCACCGCTTTCGACACGCCGCCCACCAGCTGGAGCGCGATCTACGATCAGAACCCGCTGTGTGGCCAGTCGTCGTTGCTGGAGGACCAGCGCGAGGTGATCGGCTCGGCCCTCGCCTACCTGGGCTACGACTGGAACGAGACCGACCCAGCCGCCCACGAAGCCGCTCTCGACCTGATCCTGGAGGCCCGGGACTGCGTGTCGGGCTTCGACTCGGCCAACTACATCGGCAATCTGGCCAGCGGCGAGGTGCTCGCGGCGATGTCGTGGGGGTTCGCGGCCGGTATCGCCTACCTAGACAATCCCAACATCCGCTACATCATCCCCGATGAGGGCGGCATCATCTGGCAGGACGGCATGGTCGTGCCGGCCGACGCACCCGACCCCTACACCGCGCATGTGTTCATGAACTACATGCTCGAGCCCGACATCGGCGCACTCATCACCGAGTTCACGATCGGCTACACGCCGAACCTGACCGTGCCGCCGCTGCTGTCGGACGGATACTTCGACGTGGTCGAGGGCAGCGGTCTGGTACTGACCGACGAGATCCGGGAACGGCTCACATGGCAGGTCCGCGACGAATCGCACGCCATTTTCGCGGAGACCTGGTCCGAGGTCCTTTCGGCTGGGTGAGCCACACCCGTCAGCATGATGATCGAATCCACTGACACCGTCATCGTCGGCGGTGGCCAGGCCGGACTGGCCATGAGCGAACACCTGAGCAGTCACCGCGTGCCCCACGTCGTGTTGGAGCGGGGCCGGGTGGCGGAGCGCTGGCGCTCGGCGCGCTGGGACTCGCTTGTGGCCAACGGCCCGGCCTGGCACGACCGATTCCCGGGCCGCGCCTTCGACAGCGACCCCGACGGCTTCCCGTCCAAGGACGAGGTGGCCGACTACTTCGAGGCCTACGCGAAACAGATCGAGGCCCCGGTGCGGTGCGGCGTGGAGGTGCGTGAGGTCCGCCACAACGTCGACCGGCTCGGGTATCGAGTGGACACCTCCGAGGGGACCATCGATGCTCGCAGCGTGGTGGCAGCCACCGGACCCTTCCAGCGTCCGGTGATCCCGCCGGTGGTGCCCGACGACGCCGAGGTCATGCAACTGCACTCGATGTCGTATCGCAACCCGCAGCAGCTTCCCGACGGTGCGGTGTTGGTGGTGGGAGCAGGCTCATCGGGGGTGCAGATCGCCGATGAGCTGCTGCGCTCAGGCAGACGCGTGTTCCTGTCGGTCGGCCCCCATGACCGGCCGCCCCGCAGCTACCGCGGTCAGGACTACGTGTGGTGGCTGGGCGTGCTCCACAAGTGGGACGCGCCGGCGGCTGAGCCGGGACTGGAGCATGTGACCATCTCGGTCAGCGGAGCCCGCGGGGGCCACACCGTGGACTTCCGGCGCCTGGCGGCCGAAGGCATCGCGCTGGTCGGGATGACCCAGTCGTTCGATGGCGGGGTGCTGCGGTTCGCTCCGGACCTGGCCGACAACCTGGCCCGCGGCGACGCCAACTACCTTTCGGTGCTGGACGAGGCCGACGCCTACATCTGCAGCAACGGCCTCGACCTGCCCGCAGAGCCGGAGGCCCGCATCATCGGACCTGATCCCGGCTGGGTCACCGACCCGGTGCTCGAGCTCGACCTGCACGCAGAGGGCATCACATCGATCATCTGGGCGACCGGCTACCGCGTCGACTACAGCTGGCTGAAGGCCGACACATTCGACACCGAAGGCCGACCAGTACACCACCGCGGCGTCTCACCCGTGCCGGGGATCTACTTCCTCGGGTTGCCCTGGCAGACCCGCCGCGGATCGTCGTTCATCTTCGGTGTGTGGCAGGACGCCAAGCTCCTCGCCGACCACATCGCCTCACAGCACAGCTACCTGAGCAGGATCGGCGCCGCTCAGCAATCATCAACCGTGCAGGAGCAATCGACATGACGACACCTGACATGACCACACACCGTCGCATCCGGCCGTTCAACACCCGCGACACCTACCCGAACCAGAAGCTCGACAACGACCTGTGCCATGCCGTGGTGGCCAACGGCACCGTCTACCTGCGCGGACAGGTAGGCACCGACCTTGACGGCGACCTCGTCGGACTCGGCGATGCCGCGGCCCAGGCCGATCAGGCCATGGCCAACGTCGAGCAGTTGCTGCGCGAGGCGGGCAGCGACTTGAGCCACATCGTAAAGACCACGATCTACATCACCGACCCCCGCTACCGGGAGCCGGTGTACCGGGCCGTGGGCCGATGGCTGCGCGGCGTCCATCCCGTGTCGACCGGGCTGGTGGTGAGCGCACTGGCCCAGCCCGAGTGGCTCATGGAGATCGACGTGATCGCGGTGATCCCGCAATGACCGGCCACGATCTGAACGTGGTGGGCGCGGCTGCGCTGGCCATGGTCCGCGACCGCGGCGGCCCCCGTACCGGCGCGCTCCAAGACGAGATGGACGTGATCACCGACGGCTCAGTCGCCATTCGCGACGGCCGGATCACCGCCGCGGGGCCGACCAGCGCGGTCCTGGCCGCCTGGGGTGATCCGGCCGTGGCGCAACTCGATGCCACCGGCAAGACCGTGCTTCCGGGGCTGGTCGAGTGCCACTCCCATCCGATCTTCGGCGGGGAACGCCACGACGAGTACGCCGAACGCCTCGGCGGAGCGTCGCTGGCCGAGGTGGCCGCCCGGGGCGGAGGGATCTGGTCCAGCGTCGTTTCCAGCCGCAACGCCACAGACCATGACTTGACGGCGCGACTGCAGGCGGCCTACCAACGGATTGTGGCCGGAGGCGTGACCACCCTCGAGGTGAAGTCCGGCTACGGCCTGACCGTCGAAGAGGAACTGCGGGAACTGCGCCTGCTGGAAGGCTCCCGCCGGCTGACGCCGTTGGAGCTCGTCATCACATTCCTCGGCGCCCATGTGGTGCCCCGCGACATCGGGGCCGGCGACGGTGGCGCCGAGGCCGGTGACGCCTACACCGACCTCATCGCGGCTGAGATGCTGCCCGCGGTAGCCGAGCAGGGCATTGCTCAGTTCCACGACGTCACCGTCGAGGACGGCCTGTTCACACCCGCGCAGGCTCAGCGACTCATCCGGGCCGGACGCGACAAGGGTCTCCCGCCCCGAGTTCACGCCGATGCCTGGAAGCCGTCGCAGGGTTGGGCCACCGCCGCCGGTGAGCGGGCTGGGTCCGCCGAGCACCTCACCTACACCCCCGACGACGAGATCCGCGACGTCGGGAGCACCGAGACGGTGGCGGTGGTGCTGCCGGTGGCCGAGCTGATCTACATGACCGACCGGCGCGCCAACGCCCGTCTGTTCATCGACAACGACGTGCCTGTCGCCGTCGCCACCGACTACTGCTCGTCGATCCACGCCACATCGCTGCTTCAGACCATGGCTCTGGCCGCTCCCTGGTTCCGGCTGACCCCGGCCGAGGTGATCGTCGGCGCCACCCTGAACGCGGCCTACAGCCTCGGTCTGCAGGACCGGTGCGGGTCGCTGGAGACGGGCAAACGCGGTGATCTGATCGTGCTCGACTGCCCCCACCCCAACGAGTTGTTCCTCGCCCCCGGTGCGCCCCTGCTCGACGCGGTCGTCATCGGGGGCCGTCCGATCCACCGCTGAGCCCACCGCAAGGAGTCTGCATGCGAGATCCGAGATACGACGTGTTGTTCGAGCCGGTGCGAATCGGCCCGCTGGTGGCCAAGAACCGCTTCTTCCAGGTGCCGCACTGCAACGGCATGGGCTATCGCGACCCAGCCGCCCATGCCGAGATGCGCGCCGTCAAGGCCGAGGGCGGCTGGGCGGTGGTATGCACCGAGCAGGCCGAGATCCACTACACCTCCGAGGTCACGCCATTCATCGAGGCCCGCATCTGGGACGACTGCGACATGCCGGCCCTGGCGCTGATGGCCGAGCGCGTCCACGACGGCGGGGCGCTGGCCGGCATCGAGCTCGCCTACAACGGGATGAACGGACCGAACCTGCACTCGCGGGTGGTGCCGCTGGGTCCGGTCAACCTGCCCGTCGCCTCGTTCACTGCCGATCCGGTGCAGGCCCGCGCCATGACCCGACGAGACATCGCCAACCTGCGCCGTTGGCACCGCCAGGCGGTGGACCGGGCGCTGCGAGCCGGTTTCGACCTCGTGTACGTGTACGCCGGTCATGCGCTCGGCGGTGTGCACCACTTCCTGTCGCGCCGTTACAACCTCCGCACCGACGAATACGGCGGAAGCCTCCACAACCGCATGCGGCTGCTGCGCGAGCTGCTGGAGGACACCGTGGAGGAGGCCGCCGGCCGGGCCGCGGTGGGGTGTCGCCTCACCGTGGAGGAGTCCGGTCACGCTCACGGCATCGACCGCGCCGAGATCGAGGCCGTGATCGGCGAACTGGGTGAGCTGCCCGATGTGTGGGACTTCGTGCCCGGCACCTGGGAGGACGACAGCGTCACGTCGCGCTTCAGCGCCGAAGCCCACCAGGAGGAATGGGTGCGGGGCCTCAAGGCGCTCACCTCCAAGCCGGTGGTGGGGGTGGGCCGCTTCACCTCGCCTGACACGATGGTACGGATGGTCCGCCAGGGCGTGCTGGACTTCATCGGCGCGGCCCGGCCCTCCATCGCCGATCCGTTCCTGCCCCAAAAGATCGAACAGGGACGTGCGGAGGACATACGCGAGTGCATCGGCTGCAACATCTGCGTGTCGGGGGACTTCACCATGTCACCCATCCGCTGCACCCAGAACCCGTCCATGGGCGAGGAATGGCGCCGGGGCTGGCACCCCGAGCGATACCGGCCCCGCCACGCCGATGAGCGGGTGCTGGTGGTCGGTGCCGGTCCGGCCGGCCTGGAGGCCGCCATGTCTCTGGGCAAACGCGGCTACGAGGTGGTACTGGTCGAGAAGTCGCGGGTGCTCGGCGGCCGGGTGGCGGCCGAGGCCCGTCTGCCGGGGCTGGCCGAGTGGATCCGGGTGGTCGACTACCGGGCTGGCCAGATCTCCCAGCTTCACAATGTGGAGCACTACCTCGAGAGCGAGATGACCGCGCCGGAGGCCCTGGCCTACCGGTTCGACCACATCGCGGTAGCTACCGGCTCGGTGTGGAGGCGCGACGGCGTCGCCCGTTGGCACACCCGCCCTGACACCATGGCATTGGGCGCCATGCCGGTTCTGACTCCCGACGACATCATGGCCGGCAGGCGCCCCGAAGGTGGCCGAGTGGTGATCTTCGACGACGACCACTACTACATGGGCGGCGCTCTGGCCGAGATGCTGCGCGCCGAGGGCTACGAGGTGGTCCTCGTCACGCCGGAGACCCTCGTCTCAGCCTGGACCGTCAACACCATGGAGCAGCACCGCATCCATGGCCGCCTCATCGAGATCGGAGTCGAGTTGCATACCTCCCGCGCGGTCGTCGCCGTGGGAGACAGCGATGTGTCGACCCAGTGCACCTACACCGGGCAATCAGGCCGGATCGACTGCGACTCGGCCGTGCTGGTCACCTCCCGCCTGCCCGATGACGGCCTGCACCAGGATCTGCTGGACCGCGCCGCGGTATGGGCCGACCACGGTCTGCGCAGCGTCCGAACCATCGGAGACGCCTTGGCTCCCGCCACCATCGCAGCCGCCGTGTGGGAAGGTCGCCGCTACGCCGAGGAACTAGAGGCCCCGACCGACGACTCCGATGCCACCCCGTACCGCCGCGAGGTCACCGCGCTAGCACGCTGACGGCACTGCTGCGGGCTCATGGAGGTCGGAGGAGTCGAGCAGGCGCGCCAACGCGCCCGAGCGGGTGGCGTAGGCGACCCCTCCGCCCCCTCGGCGCGATGCGCCCCAGGCCACGCCCACCGCGGTGATGCGGCCGTCCAACTCGGCCACCAGGGCGGCGCCCGAGTCACCCTTCTCGGTGTCGGCGGCCAGCAGCCAGGAAGGCCGTTCGATACGTTCGTCGCCGCTCACCGACTCGGTGCGCACCGTGACCGGGCGGTCGATGCGGAACGGCGTCGGGTCGGGCACGCCCTCCGCCTCCCAGGCCAGCACCGCGCCCCGCGTCCCGTCGGGCACGGCCTCGCTGAGGGGTAGGGGACGCAGACCGGCGCCGGGAACCCGCAGCACGGCCAGGTCGTTGACCGGATCGAAGGCCACGGTCGTCGCGGCCAGCTTGCGACCGTCGGCCAACTCCACTTCGGGCTCGTCCATCCCGACCACCAGATGCGCGATGGTCACCACCAGATCGCCGTCGGCGACCCCGAAGCCGCTGCCCTCACGCACGATCCCCCGGCATGCCGGTGCGGCCACCCGCACCGACGAGGCCACCGCCGCGGCCAGATCCGCCTCTGAGAGGCCGTGATCGGCCGGAACCGGACCCGGATCGGGCGGGTCGGACAGCGGCACGCGGGTGGAGGTGGGTGCCTGATCGCTCGCGGCGTCAGAACCGTTCGCCGGATCGGGGGCGGCCGCTGCGTCGGAACCGCCTGCCGGATCGGGGTCGGCCGTTGCGTCGGAGCCGTCCGGGGTCGACACC
>JAJDZO010000293.1 GCA_022824605.1 Acidimicrobiia bacterium | reverse complement strand
GCACAAGCCCCTGTCCACTCCCGCACCCTGAGCACCAGTCAGTGCACAGACCCGAGG
Organism: Acidimicrobiia bacterium; assembly: GCA_022824605.1. Lineage (GTDB taxonomy): Bacteria > Actinomycetota > Acidimicrobiia > Acidimicrobiales > Aldehydirespiratoraceae > Aldehydirespirator. The sequence continues at coordinate 5,419 of JAJDZO010000293.1, read as the reverse complement.
GCCGCCTCTCCGGCTTGACTCGCGTCGACTGGAGCGGAGAGTTCAGCGGCCTGTCGATCCGAAGCCTTGATCGCCGCGTGATGACGGCTCGAGGGTGTCCACCTCGATCAATCGCACCTGCTCCACCGCCATCACCACCAACTGGGCGATGCGCTCGCCCCGCTCCAGCGTGAACGGCTCGCTCGGGTCGGTGTTGACCAGAATGACTTTGAGCTCGCCCCGGTATCCGGAATCGATGAGTCCGGGCGCGTTGAGGCAGGTCACACCATGCTTGAGGGCGAGCCCGCTGCGAGGCAACACGAACCCGGCGCAGCCCTCGGGCAACGACACCGCCACGCCGGTAGGCACCAATGCCCGGCCCCCCTGCGGCTCGATCACCGCCGAAGTGCGAGCCATCAGGTCGATGCCGGCATCGCCAGGCCGCGCATAGCCCGGCAGGGGCATCTCCCGGTCCAAGCGCAGAATGGGAACGTCGAGCACCGGCTGAGAGTAGCGGAGCCGGATCGCGCCGCCGCGGTGCTTCGTTATCCTGCCGCGGTGCTCGCTTGGATGGACTTGGAGATGACCGGACTCGATCCCGAACTCCACTCCATCGTCGAGATCGCGGTGCTCATCACCGACGATGACCTCGAGGTGGTGGCCTCCGGACCCGACCTGGTCATCCATCAGCCCGACGACGCCCTGGCCCGCATGGACGACGTCGTGCAGACGATGCACACCGCCAGCGGCCTGCTGGAACGGGTGCGATCCTCGACCGTGAGCCTCGACGAGGCCGGCGCGGCGGTGCTGGCCTTCCTCAAAGAACACATCGAGACGCCCCGAAGTGTGCCGCTGTGCGGGAACTCGATCGGCACCGACCGTCGATTCCTGGCCCGGCATCTGCCCGAGATCGACGACTTCCTCCACTACCGGTCGATCGACGTGTCGACCGTGAAGGAACTGGCCCGACGCTGGCAGCCGGCCGCCTACGAGGGCGCACCCGCCAAGGCCAAGGGCCATCGGGCCCTCGACGACATCACCGAGAGCCTCGAAGAGCTGCGCTGGTACCGCCAGGCCGGCTTCATCGGCGCTCAGCCCTCCCGAACCCCGTGACCTCCAAGACCTACACCAGACAGGAACAGGAACCGGCGTCTTCGGAGGTGACCGAGGTGGCCCCCGACGTGCTGCGGATGCAGTTGCCCGTCAGCATGCCCGGCCTCGGCCACGTCAACTGCTACGCCCTCATCGACTCCGAGGGAGCGGCGCTGGTGGATCCGGGACTGCCTGGTGAGGAGTCATGGAATGCGCTGCTCGACCGGCTCCGGCAGGCGGGCATCCCCCTGAGGCGGGTGCACACCACCGTCGTCACCCACTCCCACCCTGATCACTACGGGGGCAGTCACCAGCTGCGCGAGGAGACCGGAGCGGAGTTGCTGGCCCACACCGCGTTCACCCCCAGCGCGGCAGCCGATGACGCCAACGCCGACGTCGACCTGGAGTTGCTGGAGCTTGGCCCGGAAGCGTTGATCGAGCTGTGGAAGGCGAAGCTGGCCGACCGGGGCAGCACCCCCTGGGGAACCCCGCGCGAGCCTCCGCCCGACGAAGCCATCAGGCGCTTCATCCAGTCCGACCTAGTGAGCCGGCTTCCCCGCTTCCGGGTGCCGGAACCGACGAGCCGCGTGGCCGACAACGACACGATGCGGCTGGCGGGGCGCGACTGGTTCGCGGTGCACACCCCCGGCCACACCACCGACCACCTCTGCCTGTGGGATCCCACCGAGGGTGTGCTGCTGTCGGGGGACCATGTGCTGCCGACCATCACACCCCACATCGCCGGATCGACCGAACTCGAAGATCCGCTGGCGGCGTTCTTCGATTCGCTGGAGCGAGTGGGCGCATTCACCGGCGTCAAGGTGTGTCTGCCCGCCCACGGTCATCCCTTCGTCGACGTGCGCGCCCGCACCACCAGCATCCGCCAGCACCACAGCGAAAGACTCGACCGGCTTCGCGCGGCAACCGCCGAACTGGGCAGGGCTCCGGTAGGGGCCTACATGAAGGAACTGTTCACCGAGAGAGCCTGGGGCGACATGGCCGCCAGCGAGACGTTCGCTCATCTGGAACATCTTCGGGTGCTCGGTGAGGCCCAGAGCAGCCGCGACAGCGACGGTCTGCTGCACTACCAGCCTTCCGCAGCCGCAGACAGGTGAGATCCGTCGGGGTCGCCGCGATGCTGATCGTGGCCGCGGCAGCCTGCACCGGCGACAGCACCACCAGCACGGCACCCGCGGACGAGGACATTCCGAAGATCGTGCTGAGCCAGGACGGCGAGAGCTTCGTTGCGCCGGCAGACATCTCGCCCGAGGTGCCCGACGGCACTGTCATGTCCGACCTCACCTTCGACACCTTCGACGGCGACACCGCCACCCTCGCCGACTATGCAGGCAAGCCGCTGGTGGTGAACTTCTTCGCGTCGTGGTGCCCGCCGTGCGTGAGGGAGATGCCGGAGTTCCAGGCGGTCTTCAAGAGCCTCGAACCGCAGGTGGCCTTCCTCGGGCTCTCACAGGACCAGTCCGCGCAAGACGCCCTCGACCTAGTGGAAAGCACCGGCGTAACCTACGACGTGGGCTGGGATCTCGACCTCGAGGTCTACAGGGCAACCGGGAGCATCGCCATGCCCACCACCGCGTTCGTTTCGCCATCGGGCGAGTTGCTGGACATCTTCGCCGGGGTGCTCGACACCGAGTCGCTGACCGAACTCATCGAGACGACCTTCGGCGTAGCGGTTAGACCGTAGGGACCATGGACTGGGCCGCGCTCGCTTATCCCTTCTCGCTGGGGCTGGTGGCCGCGTTCAACCCGTGCGGCTTCGCCCTGCTGCCCGCCTATCTGGGCTTTTTCATCGGGGTGGAGGCGGGCGACCGGCCGACCTCGGGCGCCAAGGCGCTGGGCGCGATGTTGCGGGCCATGTTGGTGGCCCTGACCCTCACCGCCGGCTTCGTGATCGTCTTCGGCGGTTTCGGCGCGCTGTTCGAGACGGTGCTCAGCCAGGGCGCCGTGCTCGACCACATCGGCTATGTGACCATCGCCGTCGGTGTCGTCATGGCGCTGCTGGGCGTATGGCTGTTGATCGGACGAGCGATCAATCTGCGCCTGCCGAAGATGAACCGCGGGACCGAGGGCCGTGGTCTGGCGTCGGTGTTCATGTTCGGTGTCAGCTATGCGGTGGTGTCGCTGTCGTGCACGATCGGGCTGTTCATCGCCGCGGTCGCGGCCAGCTTCTCAGCCGACGGCGTAGGCGACGGCATCGCAAACTTCATCGCCTATGCCGTCGGGATGGGCGCGGTGATCACGTTCCTGACGCTGGCGTTGGCGCTGGCCCGCACCAGCGTGGTCGGCGCGATGCGCAAGATGTTCCGCTGGATCAACCCCGTCTCGGGTCTGGTACTGATCGCTTCGGGGATCTACGTAGCCAACTACGGGTGGTGGGAGCTGCAGATCATCGACGACCCCACCGCCAGCAACTCGCTGGTGGAGAAGTTCACGGAGTTCCAGAGCGCGGTGACCAACTGGATCGACCACGCCACCGCGGAGCGTCTTGGCGTGCTGTGCGCTCTGGGGGTGCTCGGCGCGCTGGTGTTCGGCTGGCGACAGGGGGAGACCAACGCGTTCTGGCGCCGCAGCGTGACCACGATCTACGCCGCGCTGTACCTGGTGGTGGAGTTCTACTTCAACGGGGGCGACTTCGTGGTGCTGCCGGTGCTGCGCTTCCTAGCCGGATGGCCGCAGCGGATCGGCCATTGGTTCAGCGACCCGGCACGGTGGGGGGTGCCACTCGAGATCCTGTTCACCGCGCTGGTCGTATGGATCGCCTGGAGCCTGATCCGTCGAGTTCAAGGAGCGAGGCGTTCGATCAGCCAGCGGGTACCGGAAGGAGAGTCCTCAAGGCGGTAGCTATGAGTCCGCGCGCGGACTCGGTTCCTCGCTACCGATACACCTCGTCCCGTCTGCCGATTCTCACTACCAGCACACGCACGGCCTCATCCTGGAGATCGCAGACAACGCGGAAGCGTCCCACTCGGTAACGCCACAGCTTGCCGAGAGGCCCGGTCAGCGGCTGACCCACACGGCGCGGATCCCCCACTGCAACGCGGTGATCCATGTAGTCCAAGATGCGGCGAGCGGTGCTGCCGTCAAGCTTCCTGAGCTGAGTCTTTGCCGTGTCGGTGTACTCAATCCTCCAGGTCAAGCTCGCGGCGCACCTCCCCCGCATCGCTCACGCCCTCGCGGCCCGAGCGGACGCGTTCGAGGACGTCCGCAGCTAGGTAGTAGTCCTCGATGTCGTCGAGCCCGCGCTCGATCATCTCGCGGAGATAGAAGGCCTTCGTCCTATTCGTAGTCGAAGCCAGGAAGCTGATCCGCTCCTCAGTCTCCGGCGCCAAGCGGATAGATGTGGGCATGAGAGACCCCCGCGTAGTTTGTGTATTCAGCGTATCGCGCTAGTGCTTGGCCTGCCCGCGGCTACGTCTGAGGGGACGGGCCCGGGCGAGACACTCGACACTGCCAAGCGGCGATGTCAGGGGGCGAGGCGTTCGATCAGCCAGCGGGTACCGGACGGGGAGTCATCGAGGCGATAGCGCAGTCGGTCGTGCAGGCGGCTGCGGCGGCCCTGCCAGAACTCCACTGCTCGGGGCCGCACCAGATAACCGCCCCACCATGGCGGTCTCGCCACGGTGTCATGCGGCCCGAAGCGGGCCTCGGTCTCCGCAGTGAGGCGCTCAAGTTCGGCCCGGTCGGCGATCACCTGCGACTGCGGCGAAGCGCTGGCCGCGATCTGCGCGCCCCGCGGCCGTGACGCGAAGTAGGCGTCGCTCTCGTCGTCGGGCAGGTGCTCGACGGTGCCCACCACCCGCACCTGACGCTCGAGCGGCTGCCACAGAAAGCACAACGAGGCCCGGCCGGACGACTCCAGGTCCACGCCCTTGGCCGAACGGCGGTTGGTGTGGAACACGAAACCCCGTTCGTCCAACCCCTTGAGAAGCACCGCCCGAGCCGACGGCCAGCCGTCGGCGTCGGTAGTCGCCACAATGCAGGCGTTGACGTCGTAGGGCTCCGCCGCCAGCCACTCCTCGAACCAGCGCCCGAACTGAACGATCGGATCGCCAGCCACGTCGGTCTCGCTGAGCCCCACCTCGGAGTACTGCTCACGCATCTCAGCCAGATCCACCCCCCGACTCTACGGCGAGCACACCCGCAGTCGCCGTCAAGATAGTCACCGCCACCGGCATGGAGATGACCACCGTCCAAAGCACCGCTCAGCAGTCGGCGCGGTCGGGCGCGTCGTTCACATAGGAGAGAAGGACGTTGGCATCCAGTCAGATTCGAGGGAGGTCAGCCTTCATCGCGCAAGCGCCGAATCAGTACCTCGGCGGGCGTCTCGCTC
>JAJDZO010000271.1 GCA_022824605.1 Acidimicrobiia bacterium | reverse complement strand
ACCGTGATCCCGTCACGGCCCAGATCCGCGATGCTGTTCACATTCGGATAGGTCTCCGGATCCCACATGATCATCTGCGGGTTCTGCTCCAACGGAGCAACAACCGACACCAACGGCGCATCCGCATACTGCAGAACCTGCGCATCAGTGGACGCATAACCCAAATGGATCGACTCGTCGGTGTACATGTAACTCGACACCGGCGCAAAACCGATCGCCGGGCCACCAGTACGCACCTCGAAATCGATACCCAGATCAGTGCCGTCCAGAACCATCGAACCACGCACGAACTGATTATCAACATCCACAGTGTAATCATCACCAATCAAGTGATACATCGCACCATGCTCAGCCTCAGGGAACCAATCCGTCTGAACCACCAACGTCGACGGACACACACCAGCCAACTCACCGGTCTCAGTGACCAGTGCAGGCTCGGTGGTGGTCGGTTCAGCCGCGGCATCGTCGCTGCCGCTAGGGGCCTCGGCCTCAGCGTCACTGTCGCTGGGCGCGGCCGCCTCGTCGTCGGGTGCCGCAGCGTCGGTGCTCGGCGTTTCGGGCGCCGCGGCGCCTCCATCGTCGTCATCGTCGCCGCAGGCTGCGGCTAGCAGCCCGAAGACGGCCAAGACCGCCAACCAACGAAACGTCTTGTGTTTCACTTGCTCCTCCTAGGGACGCGACCCGGCGCAGGCCGGGCACTTGTATACCGACAGGCTTGTCTACCGCACCAACCGCTCAACTGCAAAGGTGAGCGTCAGGGCGTTATTTCTGGACGGCTTCGTGCCATTTCCCGATCGCCGCGTTCTGCAGCCAGCCGAAAGTCCAGAATACGACGATGCCCAGCGCCGACGACAGGATCACTGCGGCCAGCAGTTCCTCACCGTTGAGGTTGTTGGCGTAGCGGCGCAGCAGCTGGCCGATGCCCACTTCACCTCGTCCAAAGAAGAAGTCACCGACGATGGCGCCGATCACCGACAGGCCCGCCGAGATCCGCAGCCCGGCGAACACCGCCGGCAGGGCCGCGGGGAACATCAGTTTTCGCAGGCGCGTCAAGCGGTTGGCGTGGTGCAGCGTGAACAGGTCGTGCATGGCCCGGTCGGCGGAAAGCAGGCCGAACAGCGTGTTCACGATGATCGGGAAGAGCGAGATGATGATGCACACCACCACTCGCGAGGTCTGTCCGTAGCCCCACCAGAAGCCGATCAACGGCACGATGGCCAGAATCGGGATGGCCTGCAGGGTGACCATGAACGGGAACACCGCCCGCTCGAGCACCTTGGCCTGGCTCATGATGATCGCCAGGAAGAAGCCGATGGAGATTGCGATGGCCAGCCCGATGAGCGCGACCTTGGTGCTCGACCACAAGCCGCTGAGCATCTCGGTGAAGTTGTCGGAATCGAGGAAGCCGACGTCCACCACCTGATGCGGCGGCTTGAGCAGGAACCGGCGGCCCTCGTCGATGACGACCAACGAGAGGTAGTACCAGAACGCCAGGAACAGGCCGCCGAGCAGCACGGGAGGAAGCACCGTCTCGATCGCCTCCCGCGTGCGGGACTTGACCCGGTATGCCTTGGGCACGTCGTCGGTCATCGCCGCACGACCGGCGACCATGTCCTCGGAGACTGCCGGCGCCTCGGAGTCGGAGGTTTCTTGCAGGGTCATTGGTGGGAACCTCTCAGTGCGTGGGACACCTCGCCGTTCAGCACCGCGAAGTCCGGCTCGAACCGCAGTTCTGGTTGGCGGGGATAGCTGAACGGAATGTCGAACTCGGCGACAATCCGGCCCGGCCGGGCCGACATCACGTACACCTTGGTGCTCATGTAGACCGCCTCGCGGATCGAGTGGGTGATGAACAGCCCGGCGAAGTCCTCCGACTGGAAGAGACGCTGGGTCTCCTCGTTCAGGTGCTCGCGGGTTATCTCGTCGACTGCGCCGAAGGGCTCGTCGAACAAGAAGACGGGCGGTTTGAGGGTCAAGGTCCGCGCCAGCGAGGCCCGCATCTTCATCCCGCCGGAAAGGGACTTCGGGTAGTGGTGCTCGAATCCGGTCAGGCCGACCAGCTCGATGGCCTCGGTGGACAGCCTCTTGCGCTCGCTGGCGGCGAAGCCGTGAAGCTCCGCCAGCAGCTCGATGTTCTGGCGCACGGTGCGCCAGGGCAGCAGGGTGGCGTCCTGGAAGACGTACCCCAGGCGGTCCCGGTCTACTGCGACGCTGCCGGCAGTGGGCTCCAGCAGGCCGGAGGCGATTCGCAGCAAGGTGGACTTTCCGCATCCGGAAGGGCCGACGACGGTGATGAACTCGCCCCTGTCGACTGAGAACGTGATGTCTTGCAGCGCTTCGGTGCCATCCGGGAAGATCATCCCGATGCCGTCGAAGGACAGTGCACCGTTGGTAGTTGCGGTCGTCACCGGTTCCGTCTCCCCTTTCGTGGCCAACGATGTTGAGGGTTGCTGATCACAGCGCGGACCATACAGTAGCGCCACCAGTCACTAACTAGACCGGTGAGCCAGCATTGAGAGTCCTCCTGCTCGACGGCTACGACCCGTCCGACCCCAACCACCTCGTCACAGACGAAGCGGTGGATGTGCTCGGCACCAACCGTCACGTGGTGGACCTGGTGGCGGTGCACAGCTTCAACCCGGTGATGTCCTCGGCGGAGCGTGACGCCTACCACGGCGAGCAGCCGGTGATCTCCGACGATGTTCGGGACTCGGCCGAGAGGCTGCGCGCCGCCGAGGCGCTGCTGTTCTGCTACCCCACCGTGGCGCTGAACGTGCCGGCAGCCATGAAGGGCTGGCTGGAACGGGTGATGGTCCCCGGCGTCGCCTTCGTGCTCGACGAGAAGCACCGGGTCCGCCCCGGCATGCAGAACATCCGCCGGATCGGAGCGGTCACCACCAGCCCGCACGGCCGAATAGCCCGGCTGCGGGGCCGCGATGCAGGCAAGCGAACCACGGCGCGCACTCTGCGCCTGACCGCCAACAAACGCTGCCGCACCACCTTCGTGTCGGTCCCCACCCCCGCCGACCAAGACGGAATCGACAGAATCCGCAAGGCTCTAGCGCGCTGGTAAGGGGCGGACCGCCAGCCAGAACAGGCGCGATCAAACCAGGCCGGCGGGTGGCGACGGTTCAGATGACCGACGAATAGGGCGCAGCCCGTGTCGGCCAACTGAACCGGCGACAGGACCCGCCGGCCGGGCAACGCGATACCTCAGGCCAGGGGGAACCGCCGGCCGGGCGAGCCCGGCTAGGGGCTAGGGCAGCAGCGGGAGGACTTCCTCGGCTATGCGGTGGAGCTGCTCCTCGACCAAATCGTAGGGGTCGCCGGGCATAGCCGGGAACAGCAGCAGGTTCTCCAGGCCGATCTCTTCGTCGTAGGAATTGATGAACTCGGCCACCTGCTCACCGGTGCCCACCACACAGGTCTTCTGTTCGATGGACTCCTCGAGGGTGGGGATGAGCCCCGGCTTGGCCGGACGACCGTCGGCGCCCATGTAGCCCTTGCTCCACCCGTAGGGCCCGAGGAACTTCCAGAACTCGTCGTGGCCGTCGCGGAACGACGCCTCGGCCGCCTCGTAGGTGTCGTCCACCCGCACGTTCATCACCAGCAGTCGGTGCTCGCCCCGGTCGAGCTCACGGCCGTGCTCGGCTGCGTAGATCTCTGCGAACTTCTCCCAGCGCATCTTCACGAAGGAGTGGTGGTTGTTCCAGAACACGCCGCCCCAGCCGCTGCGGGGCACCTGCTCGAGGGTTGGCGGCGAGGTGATCGCCTGCCAGATCTCGTAGGGGTACAGGGGTCGGGGCACCAGCGACAGTTCGGTCACGAAGCCGCCCCGGTCGGGGATTCCCGGCGGCGGGAAGTCGTAGACATCGCCGTGGAAGCTGAACGACTCGTTGTCGAGCGCCAGCCGGATCACCTGCATGGCCTCGTCGAACTGCTTGCGGTTGAGTTCGTCGGCCGCGGCCTTGTCGGGGTTGTCGAAGCTGCCGATCTTGGTGCCCAGCGTCTCGGCCTCGCGCGGCACCGTTCCCCGGCCCACGCCGAGGATGCCGCGGCCCCCGGAGATGTTGTGCATCGTGGCGAAGTCCTCGGCCAGCCGCAGCGGGTGCCACTGGGGCACGATGTTGAACGCCATCCCGATCCGAACCTGCTCGGTGCGCTCGGCCAGGATCGTGCCCACCAGGATCCCGTTGGGGACCACCTCATAGCCCTCGTACTGGAAATGGTGCTCGGTCAGCCAGTACGAGTCGAACCCCAGCCGGTCGCACACGACGCCCATGTCGATGATCCGCTCCGTCGCCCGCCACATCTCCTTGTGGTTGACGCGGCGATCGGTGGGCGCGGGCGGCCCGGCACCCGCGTCGGCGAACTCCACGCCGCCGAACAGGAACACCCCGGCACGCACGATCCAAACCCTAGAGGCCGCTCAGCAGTCGCGGACCACCCGGAAGACTCGCATTGTCGTCTCCCGGCACCACTCCCCCATGGCCTTGTCGACAGCCTCGACGTCGGCGCCGGGCACGTCGTCCCAGGCCTGCTGCGATTCCCAGCGGATCACGGCGTGCACCCGGCCGGGGTCGTCGTCGTCCACCCACATCTCCTTGCCCGCGAACCCAGAGCAACTCTCCAGGTAGCGGCTCCAGTGGCGCTCCTCGACGGCCAGCCACTCGTCGCGCTCAGCCGGGTCGACCTCGAAGGTCAGGAACTCGATCACCATGCGACTCCACAGTAGACCGCCCGCCGGAGGTAGCGGTACGCAGCCGACGACTCCAATGCGACTCCGACGTTGCACTCGGCGGCGCTCGGCGGCGACTTCAGGGTAGGCCACATGTCGAACTCGCCAGAATGCGGCGGCGACTTCCAAACGACTCGAACAACACAGCCAGCCGCGCCGGGCGGCGACTTCAGCGTCCGGCAGCCGGGCGCGTAGGGTGGAGAGATGACCGAAGCCGCCTATGACCTGCGCAGCTACATGGCCGTCGCCGAGGCCGCAGGAATGCTGAACCGCATATCGCGACCCGTGAGCCTTGAGCATGAACTGGCCGACGTGGCCGCGGCCCTGGAACGCTCAGACGCCGGACCGGTGCTGTTCGAGGCGCCCAAGGATTCGCCGTGGCCGATCTTCTCGGGCTCGGTGTCGAGCCGGCGCACCGCGGCGCTCGCCCTCGGCTGCGAACCCGACGAGGTGGTGGACCGCATGGGCCACGCCCTGGAACCGGCCAACGGAGTGGCCACCACCCGGGTCGACACCGCGGCGTGGCACGACAACTGCGTCACCGGCGACGACGTGGACCTGGCCGCCATACCCATACCCACGCACTCGCGTGGCGACGGCGGCGCCTTCATCACCGGCGCGGTGAGCGTCACCAAGGACCCGATCAGCGGCCGGGGCAACCTGTCGTACAACCGGATGCTGATGCTGGATCGCAACATCCTGGGCTTCAACGTCAATGAGTGGCGCGACGTGGGGACATTCATGCGCAGCCGGCCCGACCCCGAAGCGCCCTTCGACGTGGCCCTGGCCATCGGTCTCGACCCCGCGGTGATGATCGCCGCGGGGGTTCGCACGCCTGCGGACGAGCTGCACATCGCCGGCGCGCTGAGGGGCCGTCCCGTCGAGGTGTGCCGGGGCGTCACCGTCGACGTGGACGTGCCGGCGCGGGCCGAGGTGGTGATCGAGGGCCGGATCCGCCCCGCCGAGAGAGCCGACGAGGGCCCGCTCGCTGAGTTCCACGGCTACCACGGCGAGATGTGGCCCAGCCCCACCGTCGAGGTGACGGCGATCTCGTGGCGTCACAGCCCCATCTACCAGACGATCATTCCCGGCTGGTACGAGCACATCTTCATCGGCAACGTGCTGCCTCGGGAGCCACTGCTGCGTCGTTTCGTGCGCCACCTCGACCCTGGCGCCGACGTGCACATCCCGCCCTACGGCAACGGCTTTCTGGCCGTCATCCAGATCGACCGCGACAATCCGGGCACGCCCAAGAACCTGGCCATGGCGGCCATGACGGCCCACATCAACATCCGCAACGTGATCGTGGTGGACCGCGACATCGACGTGACCCAGCCCTCCGAACTGCACTGGGCGATCACCAACCGGGTCCATTGGCTCGACGACGTGTTCACCGCGGGCCACGCCCAGGGACACGAGATGGACCCCACCGCCGACAACCGGGGCGTCGGCACCAAGGTGGGCATCGACGCCACCTACAAGCGGGAGCGCCGCGAGTACGGCGAACGGGTGGCCTACGCACCGGTAGATCTGCAGCAGTACCTGCCATGACGCTCCCTAGAGGCCGAACGGCCCGTGAGCGCCGCGAACAAGAGCGGGAAACACCCCGTCTCGATGCCACGGGTCTACACCTGTCCGCGCTGCCTCTGAACGCAGGCACGAGTCGGGCATTGGGGAGGCATCCGTCGTGAGCGGGACTCGGCGGGTGGTGGTGGCCATCAGCGGGGCTACCGGCGTGGTGTACGGGATCCGGGCATTGGAGCTGCTGCGTGACCTCGGCGATGTGGAGAGCCACCTGGTGATGACCGGGCCCGGTCGCCAGACCCTGGCCTACGAGACCGACCTAAGCCCTGCCGACGTGGAGGGTATCGCCGATGTGGTGCACGGCTCGCGCGACATCGCTGCACCCATCTCGTCGGGCTCCTTTGCCACCGCGGGGATGATCATCGCGCCGTGTTCGATCAAGATGCTCTCCGCGGTGGCCAACTCCTTCGGCTCCGACCTCGTGTCGCGGGCCGCCGACGTGACGCTCAAGGAGCGCCGCCCGCTGGTGCTTATGGTGCGAGAGACGCCGCTGCACCTGGGCCACCTGCGTTTGATGGCCCAGGCCGCGGAGGTCGGCGCGGTGATGTACCCACCGGTCCCGGCCTTCTACACCCGGCCGTCGTCCATCGACGACTTGGTGACCCATTCGGTGGTGCGGGCTCTTGAGCATCTGGGCGTCGAGGCGGCCGGGATCCCCCGCTGGGGGGGTTGACGCCGGCTCACCCGACGCCCGGCCGGCGGGTCCTGTCACGGGCGCGCCCTGGCGGCGCGACCGCCGCCATTGCTTGCCCCCGTGCCACCCCCGGCCTACGTGATCGGGTCCCGGCCGGGCGCCCAGCGAACTTCCGGGCATTGTCGGTCGCCCGTTCCTCGCCGCCAAGCGCCGTCCTTCGTGATCGGCTCCCAGCCGGGCGCCCAGCGAACTTCCGGGCGCTGTGGGGAACGATTCCCCCCTTGCGCCGCAAGTTCGAGCAGGCGGCGTCAGTTCAGGTTGCGCAGCACTACTTGGGCCGCGTTGCGGCCGGAGGCGCCCCAGATGCCCGCGCCCGGGAACGTGCCCGCGCCCGACAGGAACAGTCCCCGCACCGGTGCCCGGTACCGGCTGCGTTCGCGGCGCAGCCCGAGTAGCGACGCCATCGGAGAGCCCGCGTACGACGGCGTGTAACCCCGTGGCAGGAACAGCTCGCGCTCATAACGGTCCGGGGTCATGGTCCGGTAGCGGTCGATCGAACCCAAGAAACCCGGCTGCAGCCGCCGGGCCCACACCTCCAACCACCTGGCGGGCTCCGACGAATCTTCCCAGCCGCCCTGCAGTTCGTACGGGGTGAACAGCGCCTCGAGGCTCAGCACGTGGTGGCCGTCGGAGCTGCGCATTGTCGGGTCGAGCACCGACGGCACGTTGGCCATCATCGTCGGACGCGGCGCCACCTGCCCGTGGCCCCGCAGGCGATGGGCCTCGGCCAACTCGGCCGCGGTGGGCGAGATGACGTAGTTGGATTCGCCGGGGTCGCGTCCCTCGAAGAGGTCGAGCAGGCCCGAGTCCTCCAGCGACGGGTAGCGGGGGATGTCGGTGATGACCGCGTCGATCTTGGACTGGTATCCCTCCCCCGGATCCTGGGACCGCGCTCGGGCGATGAAGCGGCGGGCAGCCCGGTCGCCGGGTTCTCCGAGCCAGTGCGACGCCACCGCGGTCGGATCGAGGGCGGTAACCACCGCGCCCGCCGTGATCTCGCGGCCGTCGGCGAGGCGCACGCCCCCGACTGTGCCGGCGCGGTTGAGCAGACCTTCAACCGCGGTGCCGCATCGCAGGTGGCCTCCTGCCGCGGTGAAGGAGGCAGCCAGCGCGTCGGTGAAGGCGCCGCTGCCTCCCACCGGGCGGCCCGTCTTGACCATGTGGCGCATTGCGTAGGCCGCGCCGGCCAGGCCGGTGCCGGCCACATCGGGGGATGCGCCCCACACGGTGGGTCCGTTGGAGATCGCCGGCATGACGAGCGCTTCGTCGTCGAAGTACGAACTCAACACGTCGAGTGCGCTGGCCCGACTCCACTGCAACAGCCTGGCCGCGCCCCGCCCCCGTCGGGCCAGGACGCGCTTCAGCATTCGCGGCGTGGACGCCGCTCCGGTGCCCATCTCCAGTGCGAGTTCGGCCACTGGGCGGGCGTCGGCGAGATAGCGGCGGTAGGCCTTGGCCGCCGCCGGCCGGTGCCGTCCGATGGACTCGATGGTGCATTCGGCGTCGTTGAAGAACAGCCACGGCGGGCTGCCGTCGTGGTCCAGGTAGACGGTGGACGGATCGGCTTCGAGGTACCTGAGGCCGTGGGCGGCCAGGTCCAGGTCGTCGATGAAGGGCATGGCCCGCACCAGGGTGTGGTCGCAGCTGCAGATGTTGAAGCGGGCGTCGAGGTCGTTGACGGTCGAGGCGCAGCCGCCCACGGTGTCGCGGGCCTCGATCAGCAGCGTGGCCACGCCGGCCCTGGCGAGGTAGGCGGCGCAGACAAGTCCGTTGTGGCCCGCACCCACCACGATCACGTCAACATCCCGGTCGGCTACCTGGAAGGTGGATGCGTTGCGAGCCCCCTTGGGCCGGTCTGGTAGTTCCTGGCCGTTGGCCTGGTCGGTTGCAGCGGACGAAGATGCCTTGCGGGCCCCTTGAACGGCCCGGGAACTCGTCACCGCGACCGACCCTCCGCAGAGCGCGTCCGTCGAGGCGTCACCCCACATGAGCCCCAAAGGATCGTCACTGCGGACCGCGTGCCTTGATGTCGTCGACTTGAAGGATCATCAGTGACTCGGTCGAGCGACGGTCGAGTTGGGCGACGAGTTCGCCCACCCGCGGGTCGTCGGGTACCGCACCGGACACTGCCACCACGAAGCGGGCCGATCCGGGCACGTTCTTGCGCATGCCGACGGTGCTGGTCAACGCTCGGGCCGCCCGGGCGGGGGTCAGCCGCTCATAGGGCGAGCAGCCCGCGGCCGCGGCCACCCTCAGCGGACGGTGGAGGCGGTCTGCGATCACGTAACCGAGCGCATCCGCGCCGATGCAGGCCACCACATGGGTGGACGCTTGTGGGATGGGCGGCTCCCAGGGAGCGGGAGCGGTGAAGGGACGGCGCCGGGCTCCATCAGCCTCCACAACTATGTGATCGGCGGCGCCGGTGGCAAACCAGCGGTCCACCTCGCCGGGCGCGAACCCGAGCGCCTTGCGTTCGTCGGTTGCGCCCCACGCCAGCACCGCGTCGTGCTGCTCGAAGGCCGAGGCAAGGTCGGCCGCGCCGGGGCCGACGAGGCATTCGAACCCGCCGGTGCGGTCACGGCCCATGCGGGTGGTGGTGGTGAGCAGCGTGCGGGCCGGCAGCTGTCGGCCCAACGCGAAGAGAAGGGTCGTCTTGCCGCCGCCGCCGACCAGCGATACCAGCGACCGCCGCCCCAACTGCAGGGCTTCAGCGGCGCCGGCGAGGTCGATGGCGCGCACGGATCCTCGACTCGTTCAGGTCTCCTGGATCTTGCGGGCGAGCACGATGGCCAGCGCCACCAATGCACCCAAGATGACGAGCCGCTTGAAGCACTTCACGACGGGGAGGGTAACGGCCCGGCACCTCAACGCGACCCCCTCCACACAGCCGGCCGCAGAGCGGCGCTCAAGCCCGGTTACCCTGCCGGGCGGAGGTGTCTGAGCGCCTGGTGGGCTCCCCCGCCTTCAAAGCGGGTGGGACGGGCGATCCCCGTCCGGCGGGTTCGATTCCCGTCCACCTCCGCTATTTGTTGCTACTGGTCGCGCAGGACTAACGAGCCCTGCCCCAAAGGGTCCAACTCCTATTCTGAGTAATCTCTCCTTGCCCGCGTCGGCCTCTACCGCTCACTCCTCTGAAGCATCGCGGGGCACCGGTCGGCCAAGCGGCGGAACGTGCCTATTGCGCCGCACCCCAATCGGAACGGCCGCCCCAGGGCAAACAGCAGCAATGGGCCAAGGTGGTGCGCTACCGTCCCGGGGACCTAGAGGACTGCGTGGAGCTAGTGCTCTGTCCACAAACGTTTGTGGGGGTCGCGTCCACCACTTTGGGGTTTGTGGGTGCTGGGATTGGGGGATGTCGAAACCATTGCGG
>JAJDZO010000205.1 GCA_022824605.1 Acidimicrobiia bacterium | reverse complement strand
TGGTGGGTGTCGACGACGATTGGGCTGTCCATCGCCGCTCTGGGTATGGGATTGAATCGCCGCGCTGTGGGGGGGGCCGCGGGGCCCGCCCCACTAGTCGTTTCTGCCGGAAATCCCGGTCGAGCCATGCGGCATCCGCTTCTTCACGAGGCTGATGACAGGCCGGATGTGACTAGGTCCGGCGACTCGGGTCCGGGGGTGGAGCTGGCGGGGATTCGCCAGTCGGTCCAGCTTGCCGTAGCTAGCGGCCAGCCACCTCCAAGGTCACAAATCGTAAGTCATGCAGTTGGACCACCTCCTTTCCCTTGGTGGTACCAGTCAACCACATTCCGATCCCCGATCCAAGCATCGGGCGGTCCGCCAGCCCGCGCGCAAGCTCAGTGTGCGCTCAAGCCGCAGTCTCGCCCGCGCTGACGGCACCGATCTCACGCAGATAGGCGAGTTGCGCCTCCAGGATGCACACCACATCCACCGCGTCGGGGCCACCCTCCTCGACCGAGCGAGCCACCACCGCGTCGCAGGCCTCATCAGTGTCGGCCACCGCCATGTCGTCCACCGCCACCGCCGGATCACCCAGTTCCTGTCCGTAGGGGGTGGCCAGACCGACGACCGCGAACCAGTCGAGATGCCAGCCGAGCACCTTGGCGACGTCTTCGTAGCTGACTCGGGCCGTCACTTCATCGGGCAGGTGGTCGGCCACGAAGTCCACCGCCTCCGACAGCCGGTAGACCGACGGAGCCGTCTCATGCTCGAGGCGTCCGACCGCCACCGCAACCGCGATGAACGCGATCGCCACCACCGCGGCGAGGCCGACCGCGGCGATCAGCCAGATCACGTCACCCTCGGCGAACTCCCGGCCGAACTACCTGCAATCATCCACCTGTACGGTGGATAATTGACAGAAGTTCGCTCTCAGCCGGTGCTCGCACAGGCCTCTACAGGCCGATTCGCTGGGCTAGCAGCTCTCGATGGTACGTGGGGTCGCCGAAGAGCAGTTCGGAGCTCTTGGCCCGCTTGAAGTACAGGTGGGCGGGATGCTCCCAGGTGAAACCGATCCCGCCGTGTATCTGGATGTTCTCGGCTGCGGCATGGAAATAGGCTTCTGAGCAGTAGCTCTTGGCCAGCGACGCCACCTGGGGCAATTCGTCGTTCATCTCGGCCGCGCACCAGCCCGCGTAGTAGGCCGCCGACTTGGCCGACTCGACCTCCAGCAGCATGTCGGCACACTTGTGCTTGATCGCCTGGAACGAGCCGATGGGCCGTCCGAACTGCACCCGGACCTTGGCGTACTCCACCGACATGTCCAGACAGCGCTGCGCGCCGCCCACCTGCTCGGCCGCCAGGGCCACAGCAGCCAGGTCCAGCACCGTCTCCAGCACCGCCCAGCCCTGACCTTCGGCGCCGATGAGCGTCGCCTCGACCGCCTCGAAGGTGAGCTTGGCCTGCTTGCGGGTCTGGTCCATCGTGGACAACGCCGTGCGGGTGAGCCCCGACGCTTCGGGATCCACCGAGAACAGAGAGACACCCTCGCCGGTGCGGGCCGCCACCAGGATCAGGTTGGCGGTGTGGCCGTCGAGCACGTACATCTTGGCCCCATCGAGGCGCCATGAGCCGTTGTCGGACGACGCGGCCATGGTGATTCCCGGCTCGTCCCACCGGCCGTTCTGCTCGGTGAAGGCCAGCGCGGCCCGGGTCTCGCCCGAGGCAATGCCGGGCAGGTGGGCCTGCTTGGCGTCCTCGTCGCCAGAGTGCAGCAGCGTGTTGGCGGCCAGCACCGCCGAGGAGAAGTACGGCGCACACAGCAGCGCCCGCCCCATCTCCTCGAGCACCACCACCTGCTCGACGCAGGTGAATCCCTGGCCGCCGTATTCCTCGGGAATGGTCAGGGCGGGCAGACCCATCTGTTCGGACATCTGCGCCCACACGTCGGGATCGAAGCCGCGCTCGGTGTCCATCTGCTCGCGGACCGCAGCCTCGGGAGACTTCTCCTCAAGGAAGCTGCGGACGAATTCTCTGAGCTGTTCCTGCTCGTCGGTGAATGCGAAGTTCACGTGGCGACTCTCCTGGGACTGGCCTGCGACGGCCAAAGTTATCGGCCCGACGTGCGGGCCGTGACCCGCGCTGCGGCGCGCTCCGTTTGCAAGCCGTGCGGGGCCGTAGTGCGCGCCGCGGGCGGGCCGTAGGATCGAGTCGTGGGTGACACGCCGCTGTTCGAGATCGACAGCCTGCATGTGAGCACCGCCGACGGTGACGCCGAGATACTGCGAGGCGTCGATCTGGTGGTCGGCGCGGGTGAGCTGCACGCGCTGATGGGTCCGAACGGGTCGGGGAAGTCAACGCTGGCCGCCACCCTGCTCGGCAGCCCCGAGTACGAGGTCACCAGCGGCTCGATCCGCTTCAAAGGCGAAGACGTCACCGCCTGGCCGCCCGAAGTGAGAGGCAAGGCCGGGATGTTCCTGGCCTTCCAATATCCCCAGGAGATTCCGGGCGTGTCGGTGCGCAACTTCTTGACCCAGGCTCTTCAAGCCCGCAAGGGCACCGAGGTGAGCACTATCGAGACCTACATGACCATGGTGGAATGGATGGACCGCCTGGCCATCGACTCGACGCTGATGGACCGCCACCTCAACGAGAAGTTCTCCGGCGGAGAGAAGAAGCGCAACGAGATCCTGC
>JAJDZO010000256.1 GCA_022824605.1 Acidimicrobiia bacterium | reverse complement strand
GAGGCCGCGGCCGAGCAGTGATAGCGCTCGACACGAGCGTGGTGGTGCGCTACCTCGTCAACGATGACGCCCAACAGGCAGCCGCGGCTCGTGCGCTGATGGATCAGCTCACGCGGGAGGATCCTGGCTATATCTGTCGTGAGGTGATCGTCGAGGTCGCCTGGGTGCTCGAGCGCAGCTACCGCCTCGACCGGGCGCGGGTCGCTGCAGCGTTGATGGATCTCACAGCCTCAGACAGCCTCGTGGTCGAGAACGCTGATGACGTGGCCGCCGCCGCGTACCGCTACGGCCAGGGAGGCCCCGGGTTCTCGGATCGCATGATCCTCAAAGCAGCCCACCGATCAGGCTGCGCGCCGCTTCACACCCTCGACAAGGCACTGGCCCAGATCACCGCAGCAGCCCTGGTAGAGCACACCACACCGGACCCGCCGCCATGACCGGCGAACGCTGGCCGCCCATGCCGGCGCGACCACGCGATGATGCCCTGGGGTGCGCGGCCGGGTCGTGGCGATCCGCTGCGGCCCGTCGGCCAGCGGGTGGTGGACCCGGCGGCGCTGGTGAGCCTGGTGCCGCGGCTGGCAGACAGGGCGGTGCGTTGTGAGCGTGGTGCAGCAGCCTGCCGCCGGGGGTTCGGGGCGCTGTGCGCCGATGTTCTTGGGCACCGCCAACTCAACGCCGCCATCCACCGCATCGCGCTCACCCTGGCCAGCAACAACCCCCTGCACGCCGCTTCCTAGACCGCCAGCGGCAACACCAACAAAGAAGCGATGCGAGCCCTCAAACGCCGACTATCCGACGTCGTCTACCGAACCCTCAAAGCCGACGCCGCCGACCTCCAGCACCCCCAACCCCTACCCGCTTGACACATAGGAGAGACGGGACGCCCCCCGGGGGGCGTCGTTTGGAGTTGTGTTGGGCAGCCGGTGTGGCACACTGGAGGTCCGCCGTGGTGGACCAGGGAGGCTGATTGAGTGCGCGCAGACCACGCCACGGGCACAGCGACTATGAGGCGCTGCTGAAGCAGGCCGAGGGCGATGGTTGGCGTGTCACCAAGGGCAAGAAGCACTTTCGTGCTCTGTGTCCGTACTCGTGTGAGTGCAGGGTGACGGTGTCGGCTACCCCTCGACATTCTGGGACGCTCAAGAGAGTCCGCGCGGACTTCAAGCGGTGTATGGGTAGGTGATGGTGACTGGGGATCATGTGCATGTGCGCGTCACAGGGAAGCTGACCTGTATCGACGAGGGCGGTGCCAGGCCGCTCACGGGCGAGGAGTTCCACAACGTGATGGATCGCATGGCGGACCATCTTGACGATGAGGCCGAGATCACAGACCCGGGCACATGGGGTCAGGCCAGCACGGGCGACATGGAGGTCCATTTCGTTCTTGTTGATCCCGTTGGAGGGCCCGAACTGAATCAGCGGGTCGGGTCCATTATCAGACGCATGGGTGAGCATGTGGGGCTGATCTGGCCCACCGGGCCGGCTGGGGCGTCGCGCCGTGCCTCAGGCACGATGCTGGCCCAGACGCGCCAGATCTGTGAGCTGGTAGCCGCGTAGGCTTCCCAGCATCCTTGCGAGTCGGCTGTCCACGAACGTTCGCGCACGCGTCGGTGCACGTCGCGGAGTCGACGCTTCGAGCGCTGCTGTGGCGGTGTGGCCGTGCGCGCAGCAGCTCCCAAGGTCGGGGATCTCTACCACAGCGACGCCGGCACGGCCGCGGTAGTAGACACTGACCCTGTGTCTGAGCATCGGATCCCCGCGGTGGCGGTGGCGGTGGCGGTCGATGGATCCATCGGGTTCGGTAGACGTCGCGGCGGTGGCCGACTCGCACGATCAGGATCACCAAGCGGGTGTCGATGACTTCATGGAGGATCCGGTAGCCACCGACGCGCACCCGTTTGGTCTGCCCTACCCGGGGCTGTTGATGGGGCCCTTCGGCGACGCCGCCGCCGATGCGAGCCGGCCACACCGGGACGGGTCATCGCGGAGTTGCCGTTCGGGTTCTGGGTCGCGCTGATCGCCAACGCCTACGACACATCCATCTGGCGCACCCTCTGAGGTTGGGGCGGATTCAAAGTAGTGTCTTGGATGTGCTGGGCGGTTAGGGTGTAGGGGTGATCGACCGGGAGATCTCTGCGCATCTTGTGCGCTTGTTCGCGCAGTACCCGTTCGTGACGGTGACCGGGCCTCGCCAGTCGGGCAAGACGACTCTGTGCCGCAGCGCCTTTGCTGGGTTGGACTACGCGAACCTTGAGGCGCCCCATGTGCGCGACTTCGCGGTGACTGACCCGCAGGGCTTTCTGGCGCAGTACAGCAACGGTGCGGTGCTTGATGAGGTCCATCGGGTTCCGGATCTGTTGTCGTATCTGCAGGTGCTCAGCGACGAGGTGGGCCGCAACTCCATGTTCGTGCTCACCGGCAGTGAGCAGTTCGGGCTCACCGGGGCGGTGAGTCAGTCCCTAGCGGGACGCACGGCGATGCTGCGGCTGTTGCCGTTCTCGCTGGCGGAGCGCCGCGCGGCGGGTGCCGGCAGCGGAGTCGATGACCTCATCTACAGCGGCTGCTATCCCCGTATTTTCGACCGCGGCCTCAACCCCACAGAGGCGCTCGCGGACTACTGGGCGACCTACGTCGAGCGCGATGTGCGCCGCATCGGCGCGATCCGCGACCTTGACGCCTTCCGTCGCTTCGCGAAGCTGTGCGCGGGGCGTGTGGGCCAGCCGGTGAACCTCTCACAGCTCGGCGCGGACGCCGGCGTGACCCAACCCACCGCCGCGGAGTGGCTAGCGGTGCTAGAGGCCAGCGACATCGTCTTTCGGCTGCAGCCCTATTCCACGAAGCTCCGCAAACGCCTGACCCGCACCCCGAAGCTGTATTTCTGTGACGTCGGCCTCGCGAGCTACCTCATCGGCATAAACCACCCCGACCAGGTCCTCACCCATCCCCTGCGAGGCCCGCTGTTCGAGAACACCGCGGTCATAGAAGCAGTCAAACACCGCCTAAACGCAGCGGACCGCCTACTGAACCTGACCTTCTATAGAGACCGTCACGGCGTTGAGGTCGACCTGCTGTACCCCACCGCGAACGGACTAGCCGCCATCGAGATCAAGTCCGGACAGACCATCGCCTCAGACTGGTTCAACCCAACCAGGCGCCTCGCACAGTCCCTGCCCGAAATCACCACCCAAGTCGTCGTCTACGGGGGCGACGAACCCCAACGCCGCAGCGACGCCACCGTAGTGCCCCTCACCGCACTCGCCGACCTGCTCACCACACTCGACAACACCGCAACCACACCCCCCGCCCACACCAACAACTGAACCTCTCCGCGGTATGAGCCGGGAGGGGCTGTTTGTGGTTGTGGAGGGGTCAGGCGAGTTTTCGGATTCGTTGGATGCGGGCGTCGTTGGTGCCGAGGTACTCGACAAGGACATTGATGACGGCGTCGGTGTTGAGAGTGCCGGATTCGGCCATGCGTTCGAGGATGGCCTGGCTCGGACTCATCGCTGCGCGGTTGATGAGCGTGCGAAGATCGGCACCGGCGGATCCCGCGAATATCGGGTGGGGAACTCCTCAGCGAGGTCAAGCACAGCCTCCAACGCGACTCCGGGATCGATGTGCTGTGGTGACAGCCGTCGCAGGGTCACCTCCACCGCGAACCCCGCCGCGTGACAGATCCGCTCAACGGTGGCCGTGGTGGGGATCTTGTGGCCGCGCTCATAAGCCGACAACGCCGAATGCGACGTACCCGCACGAACAGCCAACTCGCGCAAAGAAAGCCCGGACCGCTCACGCGCCTGACGGATCACCTCACCATCATCCACACCCACAACGGTATCTCATCAGATACCACCAAACCACCAGACCCCGCTGAACACCAACCGCGCGACTGCCATCCCGACCCGGCCGAACCCAGCGACACCGCGGCCGCTGACCGGTGTCGACCTCGATGCGGGGCACCCACAACCCCAGCCTGTCGGCGACCGAGATGATCGCCGCCCACTGGGAACCGCAGTCGCGTTCGGCCTCATGAACCATCCCCACCGCGCGCTCGCGCAACTCATCGGGGCACCTCTCCGGACGTCTCTACACTGAAACGGCCCCATCCTCACAGGGGTCAGAGCCAGAGCAATAGCCAGCGAGGTTCAGTGGGATCCGCTCCGGCTGGTCGTGGCATGCACTAGCCCCTGGAGTAATGTACGGTTTGTACATGATCGAGGTGGCGGTGAGCGATGCCCGCAACCGGCTAGAGGAGATGATCGACGTATCGCGTCGCTGCGGTGAACCGATCTCGGTGACCAGACACGGCCGACGGGTCGCGGTGATCGTGAGCCCAGAGCACTTTGAGCGTCTCGTGGACACAGCCAACGACGTCGAGGACCGCCGCGAACTCGATGCGGTGCGCGCGGAGGCCGACTATGTGCCCTGGGATGAAGTCAAAGCCACACTCGGGCTTGTGTGAACCCCTACCGCGTCGAGATCTCCCGCCGAGCGGTTCGCGCTGTCGCCGCGCTCGAACCCAAAGACCAGAACCGGATCCGAGCAGCCATAGACTGTCAATGGCCAGTGGGATCTGCCCAGGGGCGGACAGTAGAACTGCCCAGTGGTGGCCAACAGAACTGCCCGGTGGCGGACAGCAAAGTTGCCCACAG
>JAJDZO010000046.1 GCA_022824605.1 Acidimicrobiia bacterium | reverse complement strand
GTGCCTGACGTTGGAGTCGCCGACGCTTCCGGTGAACGCATCGCCGGTATCGACGCCGGCTCCTTCGAGGATCTGGAGACGACCGACCCCGAACAGTTCGAGCACAACCGCCAGGCCATGAGAAGCCGGGTTGAGGCATCTGGGGCTTGAGTTGGCCCTGCGGCAGATCCCGTTACCAGAGTCCAGTGATGGGCTCGTTCGCGAGGTCGAACACCTGGCGGCTGTCGTCGCCGTGGCGCAGCATGAGGAGGCCGCTGCCGGTGATGGTGCCGGTCACCTCGGCGGTGAGCCCCGCGCCACGGAACAGGTCCACGCACTGATCGGGCCGTTCGGTGGTGAGCCAGAACGCGAAGGTCGGGAAGCAGACGAGCCAGCGGTCCAGGCTCACCCCGGTCGGTACGGGCAGCTTGCCCAGGTCGATCTCAGCGCCGAGCCGTGCGGGTTCGAGAAGCATCGCCAGCGAGCCGATCGCTCCGGCCATGCTCACGTCCTTGGCCGCCGAGGCCAGTTCCTGTCGGGCCGCCTGAGCCGGCAGCCGCACATCGGCGGCCAGCCGGGATCCACGGACGCTGATGGAGCTGAAGAAGTCGAAGTCGGCGCGCATGTGGCCCTCGAGGCAGCAGACGAACACCAGGTGCTGGCCCGGACGGGCGCGGCTCACCGACAAGACCTGGTCGGCATGGCCGACCGCGAAGGCCGACAACGCCGGTTCACCGTCGTGTTCTGTGAGGTGCCCGCCCACGACTGCGACGTCGTAGAGCTCGGCGGCGGCGGCCATGCCGTCGAGCGCCTCGGCTGCCACCGAGGTCGGCGCCACCACCGTGTTGACGATGGCTCTGGGGACTGCGCCCATGGCGGCGAGGTCGTTGACGTTGGCCAGCACGGCCGACATTCCCGCCGCTCGGGGATCGGAGGCCATGAACGCCGGGTGCATCGCCTCGCCGCAGACGACGACGGAGCCTCCAGTGGACATCTCGACCACCGCACCGTCGTCGCCCGGTCCGGTCGTTGGATCGGAAGCCTCGACGATCCGGCGCACCGCGGCTATCGATCTCTTGGCCCGCAGGCCCCCATGGTCTCTCACCGCCGCGACGAGTCCGTCCAGCGACGACGACTCCGCCGATGGCTGTAGCGGGTTCGGCGTCTGTGTCGGCGACGTCTCCGGCGAAGCCACGTTGGCACGGTACAGCCGCGGCGGGTCCGGCCTTGGTGGTACCGGACGTTCAGAGGCGGAGACGTGCGTGGGCGCGCCCATCAGAGCGGCCTCCGAGCGCTGGCGGTCGCGCCCATCAGAGCGGCCTGAAAGCATCCGTACAATGAACTCTCGGCCCACGAGCTCCAGCCTCAACGACGCGCCACGCCGGTCAGGAGATCGCCCGGATGTCCATCTCTGAGTCTCCCCGGTTCCTTAGCACGCCGGCCCGCACGGCCAAACCGCGCCGTCACGGCATCACCCATGTGATCGACACCGGCAGGCCGCGCTCGGATATCGAAGCGCTGGTGCAGACCCACGGCGACTTTGTCGACGTCTGGAAATTCGGGTTCGGCACCGCCTACGTCGATGCCGCGGTCGCTTCCAAGGTCGAATTGCTGGGGGCCCACGGCATCAAGGCATGCCCGGGCGGGACGCTGCTGGAGGCGGCCTGGTGGCAGGGTCGCAGCGAGGATTTCCTCGGTTGGGCTCGTGACGTCGGTTTCGGCTGCGTGGAGGTGTCGAGGGGCTCGACCGCAATGCCCGCCGACGCCAAGCGGGCGTTGATCTCCGCTGCCCGCGACCGCTCCTTCGAGGTGTTCGCGGAGGTGGGGAGCAAGGATCCCGGCGAGCCCGCCCGGCCCGAGCAGTGGCTCGAAGAGGCCCGCCGTGACGTCGACTGTGGGGCCGACTGGGTGGTTGCTGAGGGTCGCGAGAGCGGAACGGTGGGGCTCTACACCGCCGACGGGCTGGTGCGGGCCGACCTCGTGGACGTACTCGAGGATTCCGGACTGCAGGCGCCGGTCGTGTATGAGGCGCCGAGGCGCGAGCAGCAGGCGTGGCTCGTGAACCGCCTGGGGACGAACGCCAACCTGGCCAACGTGCCCGGCGATGAGGTGCTGGCGCTGGAGGCACTGCGGCGCGGGTTGCGATCCGACACGCTGGCGACACGCCTTCCAGCCCGTGTCAGCGTGCATCCTTAGGCCGTGTTCGATCTGGATCCCGCGTCGCCCAACATCATGCCGTCGCGGTACCGGCAGGTCTCGGTCGCCGCGGTCGCCAGCCTTGCCCCTGACGACCTGGTGGCCCACTTCAACCGACGTGAGGCGTACTGCCGGACCCGGTTCGTGGTTGCCCGACTCGACGGCGACCCCGAGCGCACTGCGTTGGTGGAGCTGGCCCGTGACGCCGGCGAGGAGCTTTTCTCCGTGCCGGTGGCGGCGCGGGTGCTGGCGGCGGCCGAGGAGTGCGCGTTCGTGCGTGACGACACCGCCGATCCCGGCGTGGCCTCCCATCTGGCCCGGGTCGCAGCCACGAGGCCGGACCATCGTTGCGTGGTGGTGGAGGGCCGGTACCGCCACCTCAGCTTCCTGCTCAACGCCGAGCCCGTGCGGATAACGGTGGTGGATGTGGTGCCGCCCGAGCCGTCGAAGCTCGCCGATCAGGTGAACCGGGTCCTGGATTCCGCGGAGGAGATGGCCCCCATTGCGGTAGCCGAGCACATCATCGACAGCCGCAGCCTGGTGACCGGCCCGGTGCCGGAGGCTCTCACCGTTCCCTGCCGGGGAGGAGGGATCGACATCGAAGGCGTGGCCGTGTCGCACCTCGACGAGCGGCCGCCCTTCACCGGCTCCGTGCTTCTCGGCTGCGAGCGCTCCCAGCAGATCCATCGCTGGTTCTACGGCACGGAGCCGGAGCGGACCATCGATTGGTGCCCTCGCCGGGTGATCGGTGCCGCCGGGTCGGTCGGCGGGCTGGTGCTGAGCCGCTGCTGCATGCTCGAAGAGGGCTTCGAGCGCCATGGCGACACGGTGATGGTGCCTTGGGGCGCCACCCTCGCCGAAGTGCGCCGGGCCCTTGGTTCGCTGACCGCCGCCGGGGAGGGCCAGTGGACGCCCACCTGATCGATTCGGCCGTCTACGGCCACGGCTGGTCGACCTCGGAGTCGCGGTCGATCTTCAGCGAGCGTGCCCGCCTGCATCGATGGGTGCGGGTACTGAAGGCTCTGGCTGTCGCGCAGGCGGAGGCCCAGATCATTCCCGACACCTCGGCCCGGGCCATCGAGCATCTCGACGCCGATCTCCTCGATCCGACCGCGATGGGCACCGAGACGAGGCGGACTTCGCACTCGGCGCTCGGACTGGTGAGCGGACTGCAGGCCCAGCTGCCCGCCGAGGCCCGTGAGCACGTCTACTACGGCGCCACCGTTCAGGACGTGTCCGACACTGCTGCCGCGCTGGAGATGCGCGATGTCGGCGGGATCGTGTGGCGGGATCTGCGGGCCGTGGAGAACTCGGTGCTCGAGTTGGCCGAGCGCCACCGCAACACACCCATGTTGGGCCGCACCCACGGCCAGCCGGGCGCTCCGGTGACGTTCGGGCTCAAGGCCGCCTCGTGGGCCGACGAGACGGCTCGCCACCTGGAGCGCTGGCGTCAGAGCCGCGGCCGTGTGGTGGTGGGCCAACTGGCCGGCGCGGTGGGGGCTTTGGGCTTCTACGGCGACGCCGGTCCCGGTCTGCGCGGCCGCTTCTGTGAGATCCTCGGGCTCGGCGAGCCGGCCGTCTCTTGGACCGGGGCACGCGACCGGATCGCCGAGTTCGCCAGCAACTCGGCGTTGGTCTCAGCCACCATGGCCCGCATGGCCAACGAGGTGTACAACCTGCAGCGTCGCGAGATCGCCGAGGCCGCCGAGACGGCATCGGAGTCGACTGTGGGCAGCTTCACCATGCCCCACAAGCGCAACCCGGAGCGCAGCGAGCAGGTCGTGACGCTGGCCCGGCTGGTCCGGTCGGCGGCGGGCGTGCTCACCGAGACGATGGTCGGCGATTACGAGCGTGACGGCAGGACTTGGAAGACGGAATGGGTGCTGTTGCCCGAGCTCGGCCACTACCTGCTGGCGCAGCTCAGCCTGGCTCGCGGCCTGAGCGACAGCATCGAGGTTGACGCCGCCGCGATGACGCGCAACCTGGAGACTGCGGGCGACTTCGGTTCCCAGGAACTGCTCAAGCGCATGTCGGCCCGGCTGGGCAAGCACCGCGCCAACGACGAGCTGCAACGTGCCTTCAGGCGGGCCCGCGAGAACCGTCAACCGCTGGTGGAGGCACTGCAGGGTGTGGCTGCGCCCTCGGAACTAGAGGGGCTGGACCAGCCTGCCACCGGCGCGGCGGCGACGATGGTCGATGCTGTGATCGCGGCTGCCGCCCGCCGGCGCGCCGACGAGACCGATGACTGGTTGTAGCCGGTGACGGCCGCCGGCAACCCGTCAGAGCGCGGTCCGCGGCTCGCCGGGCCTTCTCAACAGGCGCCCGCGGAGGAGCTGATCGACGCCGGGTTCGCGTGGGAGATCGCCGACGCGCCGCTGCTGCACCACGGACTGAATCTCGCCGACCTCGCTCATGTGCTCGACCTGCGGTCCCGCGAACTCATCCCCCGCCATGCGGCCGCCGACCTGGTGAGCGTCCTGCTCGAAGCTCACAGCACCGACGCCGGCGACTTCCCCTACGAAGCAGCCTCCGGAGAGGTGTACAACTCGCGGGAGCGGCACTTCGTGGCCCGGATAGGCGACTCCGCCGGGTGGCTGCACGCCGGCCGTCCCCGCCGGGAGGCGGCCCGGGTGGCACTGCGCCTGCTGCTGCGATCCCAGACCGCCCGCCTGATCGAGGCCGGCGCCGAGTTCGCGCTGGTGGCGTCCTCAGTGGCGGCCGACCACGCCGAGACGTTCATGGGCGACCAGACCTACCTGCAGCAGGCCCAGCCCTCGACGTTCGGGCACTACCTGCTGGGGTTCGTGCCGCCCTCGTTGCGTGACGGCGAACGGTTCTCGGCCGCCCTCCATCAGGTCAACACCAGTCCCGGGGGAGCGGGCTGCGTCAACGGCAGCCGCCTGCTCGACGACAGGAACACCATCGCCGCCGATCTGGGGTTCGACGGGGTGATCGCCCACACCCGCGACGCTATGTGGCAGACCGACGTGTTCATCGACCTGTTGGCCACCTCGGCCAGCATGATCGCCAATCAGGCCAAGCTGGCCGAGGACCTCGAGATCTGGGCGAGCCAGGAGTTCGACTACGTCGACCTGGCCGGGCCCTTCACCCGAGCCTCGGTGTTGATGCCCCAGAAGCGCAACCCCTACTCGCTGTCGATCATCCGAGGGGCCAGCGGGGTGCTGATCGGCAGGATGAGCGGCTTCCTGGCCGTGGTGAAGAGCCCGTCGGCTCGCAGCGACAACCTGATCTTCGCCTACGGCGAGATACCCAGGGCCCTCGACTTCACCGCCCGGGTGAGCGCCCTCACCACTGGGGTGGTCAGAACGCTGGACGTGAACGCCCCGCGTATGTGGTCCGAACTCGAGCGGGGCTTCACTCAGGCCACCGACCTCGCCGAGTACGTGATGGTGGCCGCAGGCATCGACTACCGCACCGCGTATCACGTTGTGGGTCGAGTTGTGCGCGAGGCCAGCCGCCGGGAGCTGAGCGGGCTCGACATCACCGCAGAGATGCTCGATGACGCCGCGGAGGAGCTCTGTGGCCGGCGACTCCTACTCGAACCCGAGGCGTTGGCAGAGGCTCTGGACCCGCGCCGCATCGTGGCCACCCGCCGAGCCACCGGCGGAGCGTCGCCTCCAGAAGTGAGATCGATGGCCGAGGAGTTCACCGCCACGGCCGTCGAGCTTCGCACCCGGGCCGTCGAGGAACAGCAACGTTATGCCCGCGCCGAGGAGATGCTGCTGGCCCAGGCCGCGGAACTGGTCGCCGCGCCATGAGTGAGGGAGCGCAGTGCTCGCCTTTCTCCCGACACCCGTGGCTGTCATATAGTTGACGCAGCTAGCTGACGAACGGATCCGCCGGCCGGCGGAATCCGACGAGTCCTGGGAGGCTCCGATGGACGGTATTCATGACATGGGGGGAATGCACGGCTGGGGAACCGTCGCGATAGATCCCGACGAGCCGGTGTTCCGGGAGCGGTGGCACGGTCGGGCCTTCGCCATGGGTGCCATGTCGATGGGCCTGTCGGGGACCAACCTCGACGCCTTCCGCCACGGCCTGGAGCGCCTCCATCCCTACGAGTATCTGGTCGACGGCTACTACGGGCGCTGGCTGGCATGCGCCGAGACGCTGCTGGTCGACAGCGGCGTGCTCGCGCCCGGCGCGGTGGAGGCTCGAGCCCGCAACCTGACGGGGGAGTCCGTCACCGAACCCGACGATGTGGAGGAGAACAAGCCCAGCTATGAGCGGGGCGGAGCGGGCTCGCTGCGTGAGATCCACGACGAGCCCGCCTTCTCACCCGGCGACGGCGTGCGGGCCAGGAACCTGCGCACCGAGGGCCACACCCGGATGCCGGGATATGTGCGCGGCCGTGCCGGCACGGTGTGCGCCGTTCGTCCGTCCGCCCTGCTGCCCGACACCAACGCCCACTTCGAGGGCGAGAATCCTCAGCACGTATACACCGTGGAGTTCGACTCCGCCGAGCTGTGGGGCCCCGATGCGGAGGCGGCCACGCTGCGCATAGACCTGTTCGAGAGCTACCTGGAGGCGAACTAGATGGCTGACAGCACCAACACTGCCGAACGACTCTCGCCCGCGGTGCGGGCCGAGGCGCTGGAATCGCTGCTCGCCGAGCGCGGCCTTGTGAAGTCCGAGGTGCTCGACGGCTTCATCAACCGCTTCGTGCACGACGTCGGACCCATGAACGGCGCCAAGGTGGTGGCCAAGGCCTGGACCGACGCCGAATACCGCGCCCAGCTGCTCGCCGACGGCACCGGCGCAATCGGCCAGTTGGGTTTTGCCGGTCCCCAGGGCGAGCACATCGTGGTGGTCGAGAACTCCGACGATGTGCACAACGTGGTGGTCTGCACGCTGTGCTCGTGCTATCCGTGGCCGGTGCTGGGCCTGCCGCCGGAGTGGTACAAGGATCCGGCCTACCGCAGCCGCATGGTGCGTGAGCCCCGCACGCTGCTGAGCGAGATGGGTCTGGATCTCGACGACGATGTGGAGGTGAGGGTGTGGGACTCGAGCGCCGAGAACCGTTACCTCGTCCTTCCTCAGCGTCCCGAGGGCACCGAGGACCTCTCCGAGGAAGAGCTGGCCTCACTGGTCACCCGCGACGCCATGGTGGGAGTGGCCAAGGTCGGCTCGGACTGAGCGAGCAATCGCCGGTGGCACCCACGCTCGACATCGAAGGCCCGGCCGCGCCTCCCCGGCTCAACGGCGAGCTGGTGTTCGACGCGCCCTGGGAGGGCCGCAGCTTTGCCATGGCCATGGCTCTGGTGGAGGACGGTTGGTTCAGCTGGGACGACTTCCGCGATCACCTCATCGCCGCCGTTCAGCGCTGGGAGTCGGCTCCCGACGGCGAGTACCGGTACTACGAACGCTGGCAGGAGGCGCTCGAATCGATCGTGGCCGAGCGAGCCTTGGTGGCTGGATCCGAAGTGGACACGCTGGCTGAAGCCTTCGCGGCCCGCCCACCCGGCCACGACCACGGCGATCATCACCACGACCACGGCGGTCATCACCACGACCACGCTTGAGAGAAGGGGTTTGACGGGTTCTGGCTGAGGGTTTAGGTTAGGACATAACTATGTCTCATCCGAAATGTCGGATGGACAGGAAAGGCTTGTCATGCCTCCTATAACCATAGTGTTCATCGCCACCGGCTTGATCGTGTGGCTCAACGCCCTCTACTTCCTCGGCGTGGGTGCGGATCAGAAGGAGGGCGGAGCGAATCCGCTTGTCAGCATCGGACACGCCAGCCTGGTGGTCGGTCTGCTGAACCTGGTCCAGGCCGTGTACATCATGTGGGCTCGGCCGTTGGACGACGCGTCGGTCGTCCTCGCTGGACTCGTCACCTTCTACGGATTGTTCTTCGTGGTTCTCGGCAAGACCGAGGCCAACGGATGGGATCTGCGTGTGGTGGGCAACCTGGCCGTGCCGACAGCCATTCTCCCGTTGTTCTGGTGGGACTTCTTCTCGGGAAGCTGGATGTTCCAGTCGATCCTCATCGTGTGGCTGGTGGCGTTCGGGTCGGTCGCGCTCACCACCTACGGCAAGCTCGAAGCCAAGATCCTCGGCGTGATCCTGGCCGGAACTGCGATCTACACGTTCTGGGTGCCGGCCCTGATCCTCGCCACTGGAAACGAAATCCCCTAGCGTCGATCACATCCGGGCCCCTCGGGGCCCCGCCATCTCGGCGAAGGATCCAGCGAGCCGCGCCGACTGCACGCAACCGGTCGTCGAGTGGTAGGAATTGCCCGTGTCGCTGTCTGAGCTGATCATCGACCTGCAGTTCAAGGGACTGAGGGTCAACGCCCCCTTCGAGCGGCGACCCGGCGGTGCCGGACCATCCGATGCGGGGATGATCTGGATAGAGGGCACGGCAGTCACCGTGCCGGTGGACGCGGCCTTCGTGGCCGACTCCCCGTACTCGCTTGAGCCCGAGGACGTCGGGTTCGGGATCTACGCCGACGGGAACCGCCTGGCCGGCGCGGCGCCTGCCGACCGGCCCCGCTTCTACGGGCTGACCACCGACGACGGCGTCCCCTACTGGCAGCTGGCTCTGATGCACCTCGACTCGCTGGCCAGCACGGTGTTGCAGACGTGCGCCTACTGGGGCAACGAGGACCAGTGCCACTTCTGCGGGATCGGCGTGTCGCTGGCGTCGGGCAGCACGGTGCTGGTGAAGCGGCCGGCGCAGCTTGCTGAGGTGGCGGCCGCGGCCAAAGAGCTCGACGGAGCCGTCGACATCACCTTGACCACCGGCTCCACCTATGGCCGCGACAAGGGCGCCTTGTATGTGGCCAAGTGCGGCGAGGCCATGAAGGAGTCGTCGGGGCTGCCGGTCGAGGTCCAGTTCGAGCCCCCCGACGATCTCAGCGTGATCGACCAGGTGGCCGACAGGGGCATCGACTCGGTCGGGATCCACATCGAGACCTTCGATCCGGCCGTCCTGGCGCGGGTGGCGCCGCCCAAGTTCCGCACCGGCATCGAGCGCTACTTCGAGACCTGGGAGTATGCGGTGGAGCGCTTCGGCGAGGGCCAGGTGTCCACCTACGTGATCCTGGGCATGGGCGAGGATCCGGACCTGATCACCGAGGGCTGCCGGCGGGCGGCCGACATCGGCGTGTATCCGTTCGTGGTGCCGCTGCGGCCTGTGCCCGGCTCGTTGATGGGCGACTGGCTTCCCCCGACCTCGGACTACGTGGAGGACGTGGCCCGCAAGGTTGCTCCTTACCTGGTCGAGCGGGGGCTCACCGCGGACCTGGTGGCGGCCGGATGCGCACGCTGTCAGGCCTGTTCGCCGGTGGGCGCGATGGAAAGAGAGTTGCAGGCCCCGGAAGGCCGCAAGCTGATCCCGCTGAGAGCGACAGGCTGACGCGGTTCATGCCTTCGGATCGCCTCGTGTGTTGGCGGGCGGTGACGCCGGATGCGAAGAGTTGGCACATGCGCATCCGTCACCGCGTCTTCGTCGAGGAGCAGCGGGTCATCCCCTTCACCGACGTCGACGACTGGGACCGCCACCCCGACACGATCCATGTCCTGGCCGGGCGGGGATCGGTGGCGGTGGGCACTGTGCGGCTGTACCGCACCGACACGGTCGGCCGATGGAAGGGCGACCGGCTGGCCGTGCTGTCCGGGCATCGAGCCGGCATCGTGGGCATGCGGCTCGTGCGGTTCGCGGTGTCCACCGCAGCCGCCGCGGGCGGCGAGGTGATGGACGCCTTCGTGCAACTCCAGAACGTCAACTTCTTCGAGAGGCTCGGTTGGGAGCATGCCGGCGCGCCGGTCCTCTACTACGGCCTGCCGCACCAGCCCATGACGATCGAACTCAGCAGGGCCCGCAGCCTGACCGAGAGCGAGATTCCCGACGACGCCTGCCTGCGCCTGCCCGCGGCTCGCGACACTCCGAGCGCGCTGCTCGTCACGATGGGCTGAGAGGGCGCGCCGACGTGCTAAGAGGCCGAGCGAATAGGCGGACCAATCCGGCGCATACGGGCGAGGCCGTGGCCCGAGCGGCCCGTGAGCGCAGCGAACAAGAGCGGGAGTCACCCCGTCACGATGCGACGGGTCTGCACCTATCCGCGCCGCCTCTAAGGGAACTGCCGGAGCGAGTCGAAGTCGTCAACATCGGGCTTGAGCGTTTCGAGACGGCCGTCCGCGACCAGGGCGCGCCCGCGGTGGGGGTGGACTGGCGCATCCCGGCCGGTGGCGACACTGAAGCCGTGGCCGCGTTGGCCAGGCTGCTGGGTCCGGCCTCGGACCGCGTCGATGCGGCCAACGCCGAGGTGCTCGACCGCCTCGACCGGGGCGTGCCGATGCTGGTCGGCGTCGAGACCGCAGCCGCAGCCATAGCAGGCTTCGAGGCTCCGATGATCCTTCACTGCGGACCGTCGATCGGCTGGGCCGAGATGTGCGACCCGCTTCAGCGGTCGGTACGAGCCGCGGTCGTGGCCGAAGGCTGGGCCGCCGACCGCAACGCCGCCGACAGGCTCCTGACTGCGGGCGACATCCGTCTGGAAGCCGCCAACGAACATCACACGGTGGTTCCCATGGCTACCGCCATCGGCCCCGGCGCGCCGGTGTATGTGGTGTCTGTCGAGGCTGGCGGCACCACCGCCTATTCCAGCCTCAACCAGGGTTCGGGTGCGGTCGCCTGGTTCGGGGTGGACTCCTATGAAGCCATCGAGCGCCTCAGGTTCCTACGGACTGCGGTGGCTCCGGCGCTGGCTCGGGCCCTCGAATCGGCTGGCCCCATAGACGTCTTCTCGTTGGCCGCCCAGGGAGTTGCCATGGGCGACGACGTGCACATGCGGGTGCAGGCCACCACCAACCTGCTGCTGCGCGATCTGCTGCCGCATCTGGTCCGCGCCGGCACGGACCGCATCGGCGAGGTGGCCGACTTCTTGAGCACCAACCATCTGATGTTCCTCAACATCGCTATGGCCGGCGCTCGAGCCCTCACCGGATGGGCCGGCGCGGTGCCGGACTCCAGCATCGTCACCACCATGGCCCGCAACGGCACCACCTACGGCATACGGCTGTCCGGCGACTCCGGCACCTGGCACCTCGCGGCATCTCCGCCGGTGCAGGACGCCCTCTACTACCCCGGCCAGGGCCCCGACACCAGCGCCGGTGACATCGGCGACAGTGCCGTGCTCGAGTTGGTGGGCCTCGGCGGTGCCGCCGCGGCCAATTCGCCTGCGGTGGCCGGCTTCCTCGGGGGCAGGATGGCCGACGCCGCCGCGGTCACCGCCGCCATGAGGCGGATTTGTGCGGGCACCAGCACCCGGATCCGCCTGCCCGTGCTCGACAACGTGGGCACCCCGCTGGGGATCGATGTCCGCAAGGTGGTCGAGAGTTCCATCACACCGGCGGTAAACACCGGGATCGTCCACATCTCCGACGGCTCGGGCCAAGTGGGCGCCGGCGTAGCTAGAGCCCCCATCGAGTGCTTCCGCCAAGCTCTGATGGACCTGGACCGCCGCCTGTCGTAGAGCGCGCCCTCTTGGGCCTCAGGTCGGTCTGAGGGCGGTCCAGACTGCTCGGGCTGGGTGCCTGTAGGGGTTTCGCCAGCGATGCTCGTAGTCGGTGCGGAAATGGATCGAGTCGCCTCTGCGCATAGCGAAGGTCTGCCCGGCGACGGTCACGTCGAGTCGTCCGGTCAACAGGTGGATCAGCTCCTCGCCGGCGTGGCGCAGCGGCGACTCTCCGCTGTCGGATCCGGGTTCGACCTCCGCCACGGCCGTGGCCAGGAAGTACTGGCCGTAGGGGCCGGAGATCCCCTCAAGGGTGAGACCCTCGTGGGGGGTGTATATCGATCGGCGCTGCGCCGCAGGTGTGAACACCACGTAGGGCGGCGACTCCAACTCCTCGTCCACGAAATACGCCACCGGCTGCTCGAGGGCGGCGGCCAGCTTCAGCAGCGTCGTGATGGTGGGCACCATGGTGCCCTGCTCCACCTTGTGGATGGCCGCAGTCGATACGTCGGAGCGGTCGGCGAGCTGCTGCAGCGACAGGTTCCACTGCTTGCGGAGGTGGTGGATCTTGGGTCCGATCGAGTTCACCACCGCGGTGAGGGTCTCGCCGGTCGCTGCGTTGGACCGTCCGTTCGTGGCCGCCTCGCCGGCTGCCGCTCCGCTCGTCATGTCTGTGTCACCGGCCGGGCATCCTAGACGAGCCTCTTTCGCTTGCGATCTGGCAGTGTCGTATAGTTGACGACGTTGACGCGCGGCGTCGACGCGCAGTGTCGTTGACTTCAAGGACGGTCCCCGGTGAGTTCCCCGACCCTGACAGTGTCGGCCAAGTGGCTGGGCGCATACCGCTGCGATGTCACCAGCGGCGAGTTCACGATCCCCGCCGACGAACCCGAGAGCGTCGGCGGCACCAACGAGGGGCCCCAGCCCACCGAACTGCTGCTCGCCGCGCTGTCGTCGTGCTTCACGCTGGCGGTGGCCTACGCGGCCGACAAGCGCGGCATTGAACTCGCCCACCTGTCGGTGGAGGTGACCGGCACCTACGACGGCCCCCGATTCTCGGCCCTGGAGATACAGGTGGACGTCGGCTGTGACGCTGCCGTCAAGGAACGACTCCTGGAGTCGGCCTCGCGGGTCTGCTACGTGTCGAACACCATTCGCAACCCGCCGGCGATGCGGGTACGGGCCGTCTAGCGGTGAGCGCGCCGGACGAGCGCGGCTTGACACTGGCCGGGGTTCGGCTTTAGGTTCCGATACGCAGCCATCTCAGTTCCGATACGCAGTTATCTCATCCGACACGGCGGGCGTGCTGAGAGATGCGGTGACGAAAGGGCCACGATGCGAATAGCGGTAATCGGCGGAGGCGCCGCCGGGATCGGCGCTGCCGGCGCAGCCAAGGGGATCGATCCGAGCGCCGAAGTCGTGGTCTACACCGCCGACACCGATGTGGCCTACAGCCCTTGTGGCATCCCCTACGTCCACGGCCGTGAGATCGAGTCGTTCGAGCGCCTGTTCCTCGCCACCAAAGAGCAGTACGTCAACACGGGCATCGACGTTCGCTACGAGACCACGGTCACCGCCATCGACCCCGCCGCGCATCAGGTGACCGTCGCCGGCCACGGCGAGGCCTCCTATGACCGGCTCATCATCGCGGCCGGATGGAACTACGCACCCGTCAACGTTCCCGGCGCCGACCTCGACGGCATTTACGAGGTCAAGTACATCCGCAAGGCGATGGAGTGGGACAAGCGCCTCGACTCGTGCAAGTCCGCGGTGATCGTCGAAGCCGGGCTGATCGCGCTGGAGATGGTCGCCGCGCTGGTGCACCGGGGCATCAAGGTGACCGTCGTCGACGAGGCGAGCTGGCCGATGGCCGACGTCATCGATCCCGACATCATCGAGCCGGTGCGACAGAGCTGGCAGGACGCCGGCGTCGACATGCAGTGGGGCAACCGGGTGACCGCCTTCGTCGGCGACGGGTCGGTCAGCTCCGTGGCCACCGAGCAGGGTGACATCGAAGCCGATCTGGTGATCATCGGCACTCACAAAGTGCCCAACAATCCGCTGGCCGCCGCGGCCGGGCTCAAGATCGGAGCGACCGGCGGCCTGATCGTCGACTCGAGGATGCGGACGTCCGACCCTGACATCTACGCGGCTGGGGACTGCACCGAGATCCCTCACGGGCTCACCAACATCCCGCTGCAGGGGCTGTCGGGATCCCACGCTTACGCCCAGGGCAAGACGGCGGGCACCAACGCGGCCGGGGGCAGGCGCGATTACCGGCCGGTGTTCGTGCCGTGGGGCCTGCTGGCAGGCGAGTGGATGATCGGCGGGGTGTCCTTCGGTGAGACGCTGGCCACCGCGCTCGGCGCGAAGCATGTGGTCGGCAAGGCCCAGGGCATCACCCGGGCCCGCTACTACCCGGGCGTGAAGCCCATCATCGTGAAGCTGGTGGCCGAGCCGGGCACTCTGCGGCTGATGGGCGCGCAGATGGTGGGTGGCGAGGGCATCAAGGAACGAGCCGACTTCCTGGCCATGGCGGTGAGGGTGGGGCTGAGCGTCGAGGAGCTCGCCACCATGGAGAACGTGTACTCACCGGCGATCGGCGCCCTCAATGAGCCGATCTCGGTCGCCGCGCAGAACCTGCTGGCCGCGCTGTAGGAAGCCATGGGATTCTCACGCTGGCTCCGCTCCAACTCCGAGCACTACCTGGCCATCGACGCCCAGCGCCGGGTGGGCGAACGCTACGGAGCGGCGGCGACCCGCAAGGCTCGTGGCGCCGCCGAGGTCTTCTGGCTCAAGGTGTTCGCTCCCACCTACCGGGCGCTGCCGTGGGGCCTGCGGCGGCGTGTGATCGCCGCGATGCCGGGCTCGCATCGCCGCGACTGGCCCGAGCCATCACGTCGACCACCGGGACCGGCGGTATGACCCGCTTGACGAACGACGCTCACGGCACGCTCTGCATGAACTGCACGTTCGGCGACGTGAGTGACACGATCCATACCCCAACAAGGAGGCAAACATGCCCAAGACAGTGACCATCCCGCCACCCCAAGAGGGCGACGTGATGCACAACATCGAGGAGAAGATCTTCCCCGACTACAAGGCCGAGGAAGGCGATCAGGCTTATGTGTTCATGCACACGGTGCCCTTCGAGGGCTCCGTCGGCCTCGTGAACATGCTTACCGCCACCCGCCTGCAGCGCAAGGGCTTCAAGCTGACGTTCGTGCTGTACGGCCCGGCCGTGCTGATGGCCAACGCCGCCCGGGGCTACCCGGCGGTGGGCCAGGAGGGCTTCCCCGGCAATCTCGGGTACAACCGCCAGCTCCAGACCCTCATCAACGAGGGCGCCACCGTGTATTGCTGCCGTTTCGCCATGGGCGCCCTGTACGGCATGCGAGAGGACGACGTCATGGAGGGTGTCACTCCCTTCAACCCGCTCGACGTTCTCGACGCCAACATTCAGGCCTGGCGCGACAGGGCTCTGGTCCTCTCCACCTGGACGCTGTAGCGGCTCTTTGAGTTGACCCGGCGCGGCTACGGTCGCGCCGATGGCCTCCACCGCAGGTGCCGCCGCTCCGTTGCGGCGCGCCCTGCGGGGCCGCGCGCCCGGACTGAGGGCGGAGCGGGCCCTGTGGGAGTCGGGCGCCGAGGTGGTGGCGGGTGTCGACGAGGTTGGCCGGGGGTCTTGGGCCGGCCCGCTGACGGTCGCCGCCGTAGTTGCGAACCCTGATAGGCGCATCTACAAGGTGCGCGACTCGAAGATGCTGACCGCCACCGAGCGTGAGACGCTGCTTGATCGCATCCGGGCCTGGGCTCGGGCGGTGTCGGTCGGCCATGCCACGGTTGCCGAGTGCACCGATCTCGGGATGGCCGACGCCCAGCGTCTCGCCGCCCGCCGCGCCGTCGAAGGACTCGGCGTGCATGTCGACCATGTGCTGGTGGACGGGTCGTGGGACTTCCTGACGCCGTGCCCCGCCGGCCCCGATGAACCTGGCAGCCGCGATGAGCCCGGCAGTCCCGATGATCGCGGCGGAGCCGGAGCAGACCGTGGCGACGGACCGGATGTGACCACGATCGTGAGGGGCGACGCGTCGAGCCTGTCGATAGCGGCTGCCTCGGTGGTGGCCAAGGTGACCCGCGACCGGCTCATGGTCGAAGCCGCTAAGCGCTATCCGGCCTATTGGTTCGCATCCAACAAGGGCTATCCCTGCCCGCGCCACGTCGCCGCGCTGGCTGCGTGGGGTCCGTGCGCCATCCATCGGCGCCGGTGGGTGTTCATGGACGGCCTGCGCTGGAGCGGCGTTCCCCGTGTGGTGCCGCCGTCGGAGGACGCCCATCCGCAGCTGTTCGACCCGGCTGCCGCAAGCGCACTCCCGACGGGTGGGCGGCTGTAGCCTGCAGGTCGCCATGGGCCAGCCCGTCACCTTCCTGCGCACCTCGTCGCCGAGGCATGGCCTTGTGCGCTTCGAGCTGAACCGCACCGTCACCGGCATGGGCCACGAGCGCTACCGCAGCGGCGAGGAGATACTCGGCGAGCGCCCCTGCGACGAGCTGGCCCGGCGGATGCTGGCCACCGGCAGGCTCTCGTCGATCCATATACACGGCTCGGTGATAACCGCCGAGCTGGCCGACGCCGACGACGGCGGTCTCGGAGAGGTGATCGCCAGCCTCTACACCTACTACGTCCCCGGCGTAGAGATCCCCAGCGACGAAGAACTGATAGCCATGGTGGAAGCCTGAGAAGTAACGGCCCTGGGCCGGAGTGCACGAGGTGCGGCCGGCGCGGCGATAATGCGATGCTGATTGGACGTTGGGGCCGAGCAGGCTCCGTCGTTCTGTGACCGCTACGAAAGGACGCACCATGGTCAACCCGATTCCCGACGACTACCCGCGGGTCTCCACCTATCTGTGTGTCGACGGCGCGGCTGACGCCATCGACTTCTACACCAGCGTGCTCGGCTTCACGGAGCGCCGCCGCATGACCTTCGGCGGCAAGGTCGGCCATTGCGAACTGCTGCTGGGCGACTCGTTGGTCATGTTGTCCGACGAGTGGCCCGATATGGGAGTGATCGGCCCCAGGACCCTGGGCGGCGCCCCGATGTCGATGAACGTCTATGTGGAGGACCCCGACGCCACTCACGCGGCCGCATTGGACGCCGGTGCCACTGAGCTGCGGCCGGTCGAGGACCAGTTCCACGGTGACCGTTCCGGCCAGTTCGAGGATCCCTGGGGGCACCGCTGGGGCGTCGCCTCCCACATCGAGGACGTCGACGAAGAAGAGGTTCGCCGCCGCGCCGCCGCGATGATGGAGGGAAGCGAGCAGTAGTGCCCACGCCCCCGCAGCGCATGGCCGTGCTCGACGTGGAGGGCGTGCTCACCCCCGAGGTCTGGATCGCGGTGGCCGAGCACACCGGCCTCGACTTCTTTCGCCGGACCACACGCGACGAGCCCGACTACGACGTGCTGATGCGGGGCAGGATCGCCGCGCTCGACGAGGCCGGTGTCTCCATGACCACCATCATGGAAGTGGTCGAGAGCCTGGCCCCCCTGCCCGGTGCGGTTGACTTTCTCAACGAACTGCGGTCTCGGCTGCCGGTGGTGCTGCTGTCGGACACCTTCGAGCAGTTCGGCCGCCCCCTGATGGCCCAGCTCGGGTGGCCGCTGCTGTTGTGCCACACGCTGGTAGTGCGAGGCGGCCGCTTGGCCGACTACCGGCTGCGGATGCCCGACCAGAAAGCGAGGGCGGTCGAAGCGTTCCGCTCGCTCAACTTTCGGGTGACGGCGGTGGGGGACTCCTACAACGACGTGACCATGCTGGCCGCGGCCGACGCCGGCGTGCTGTTCCGGGCCCCGTCCAACGTGCGAGCCGAGCACCCGCAGTACCCGAGCTGCACCACCTACGAAGACCTCCTGGACCTGCTGACCAGCGACCCGACTTCTTGAAGTGGACTTCGGCTTGGTGCTCAATGGCCAGCGCGGCGATGTGGGCGTCGGTGACGAGGTTGCCCCCCACGCCGGCGGCGGCCAGCATGCTGCGGAGGATCGCGATGTGCCGAGTGCCTGGGTTCAGTGGTGCGACGCTGGGTGAGCGGAACCATTGGGCCATCAGGTCGACGGCGTGCTCCGGGTCCGCCGGGGTTTCCAGCACGCGGGGATGGGTGAGCAGTCGCACGAACCCCGTCGCCACGAGCCACGGAACCCCGACCCGCTCGGTTCCGTTCACCGAGTCGCGCCGCCAGCGGGGTTGTGGGCGGGGTTGTTCCAGACGATCAGCGACGCCCAGCTGTCGACTGCGGGGTCGCTTATGTAGTCGGCGATCACGCCGCGGGCCTCGAAACCGTTGGCGATCTGCATGGTGAGGGTGGCGTCGTACAACTCGCCGTCTGAGACCTTGGCCACATAGTCGGCCGCTGACATCTCGCGCTTGTGGTCGGCGTAGCCGGGAATCACGCCTCCG
The DNA here is from genome assembly GCA_022824605.1 of Acidimicrobiia bacterium. GTDB lineage: Bacteria > Actinomycetota > Acidimicrobiia > Acidimicrobiales > Aldehydirespiratoraceae > Aldehydirespirator. The sequence goes on along the minus strand of JAJDZO010000046.1, from coordinate 671 downwards.
GCCACGATGCCGGCCAGGTTGAGATCGCGGCAGATCTGCTTGCGCATGTCGTAGAGCCGTCGGCCGATGCCCCGGCGCCGGTAGTCGGGCAGCACCGCGATGCTGGTGCCGTAGTACCAGGCGCCGTCGGCGACGTGGCCGGTGCCGCCGTCCACTCCCACCAGGTCGCGGATCGAGTGCTGGGTGTGGCTGAAGTCGAAGTGGATGCGGATGCCGAGTCCCATGGCCACGGGCGTGTCACCGTCGAGAACCACCACGCACCCCTCAGCGAACTCGCCGGCCAGGGCTCGCAACTCGTCGGCCCAGTAGAGATCCTCGCGGTCCGCGGTCGGGAACGCGGTGTGCTCGATGTGTTGAAGCGCGTCAGCCCATTCGGCTCGGATTTGCGTGTACGTCAGATCGCCCATGGTCGCTGCAGCCCGCTCAGCGCCGAGCCGAGGCGGCGGGGGCCAGCGAGAAGTGTCCGTAGTCGTTGTCTGCCGGTTGGCCCCAGCAGGCCCAGAAGTCTCCAGTGCGGGGCCGCATGATCACCGCGCCGCTGGACTCCACGCGGTACTTGGCGTCGGGCCGGCGGCAGATGGCGGTGGGCTCGCGGGTGATCTCCATAAGCCGCTCGGGATCGATCGGGTGCTCGGAGTCGGCGAGCATGGCGGTGGCCACCTCCAGGCGAC
>JAJDZO010000335.1 GCA_022824605.1 Acidimicrobiia bacterium | reverse complement strand
GGGTGATCAACGTGGCCTCCGTCGATGGGCTGAAGGTTCCTTCGATGGACACCTACTCGTACTCGGCGTCCAAAGCGGGGATCCTGCACCTCACCCGCCATCTCGCCAAGCGGCTGGCGTCCGAGCACATCACCGTCAATGCCATCGCGCCCGGCCCGTTCGATTCCAAGATGATGGCGTTCATCCTCGACAACCCCAAGGCGCGGGCTGCGCTGGCGACCCAGGTGCCACTGGGCCGCATCGGAGAGCCCGACGACCTGGCTGGAGCAGCGATCTACCTGGCGTCACGGGCCGGGTCGTATCTGACCGGAGCCACCGTCGCAGTGGGTGGCGGCCTCGCCTGCGCGGAATGATCGAACCCTGACCTCGGGGCTATAAGGGCGCAGGGCTAGGGTCCACGCAGATGCGAGTGCATGACGACGCAATGCGTTCGGAGCCGGGGCGGGCCACACCGCGCCGTCGTCTGCTCGGCGCTCTGATCGCCGCCGCGGGACTCCTCGTGGCCGCCTGCGCCGGCTCAGCCGATGACGACGACGATCCACTCGGGGCGGCGTCGGCTGCGACCACGAGCGAAGCCGTGCCGGCTTCGACAGTGGCGCCGGCCGAAACGGTGACCACCACATCGACGGCACCCGCCACAACGTCGGCCACGAGTTCGTCTACCAGCACCTCGACCACGACCATCGCGGCCACCACGACGACCGCGCCGCCCACCACTACCGCTCCGGTCGTCACGACCACCACCACCCCGGTACCGATGCCGGAGGCCTCCAGCGTCGAAGGCCTGGTTGCGCTGGAGCGCCCTCTGGTGATCGCCCACGCGGGAGGCGACCAGGACTACCCCCACTCCACCCTTTACGCCTACACCCAGTCAGCCGCAGCGGGAGCCGACATCCTTGAGCTTGACGTGATGCTTACCGCCGACGGGGCTCTGATCGTCCAGCACGACGACACCATCGATCGCACCACGGAGGCGACCGGACCGGTGGCCGACCTCACCCTGGCCGAGATCCAGGCCCTCGACAATGCCTTCTGGTTCGTGCCTGGCCTCTGGGGCGACCAGACCCGGCCCGATTCCGAGTACGTGTTCCGGGGGGTGCGCACCGGCGCGGTCGACCCGCCCGAGGGCTTCGGTCCTGACGACTTCCGGGTAGCGACGTTCCGCGAGGTGGCTGAGAGGCTCCCCGATCATGTCCTGGACGTGGAGATCAAAGTCCAGCGGGGTGCCGACGGTGAGAATGATCTCGCCACCGGTGTGGCTGCGGCCGAGGTGCTGGCCGCCGAGATCGCGGCGCTGGGCCGGGAGGACTCGGTGATCGTGGCCTCGTTCAGCGACGAGGTGCTGGAGGCGTTCAGCGACCTCGCTCCATCGGTGGCAGCCACACCCGGCGAGACCTCCCTGCTGAACTGGTTTGTCGGCGGCCAGGAACTGGATTCGAGCATCTCGGTGCTACAGGTTCCCTTCGCCTACCAAGGGCTCACCGTGGTCACGGCCGACACCGTGAACCGGGTACACGACGAGGGCCGGGAAGTGTGGGTTTGGCTCAGCGGCACCGATGTGGTGGAGACGCGGGCCTTCTACGCCGAGTTGTTCGCGCTGGGGGTGGACGGCGTGATCGCGGGCCGCCCCGCCGAGGCCCTCGCAGCTCTCAACGACCCCGCATAGCGGCAAGCATCGGGCCACTGAGGGCCGCTCGGCCTCTAGCGGCGGCGAGAGATCTCGAAGCAGGCCACCGCGGCCGCGGCTGCGACGTTGAGAGAGCCGAGCATGCCGCGCAGCGGGATGGAGGCCAGCACGTCGCAGCGCTGGGCGACGAGGCGGGACAGACCCCTGCCCTCGGAGCCCAATACCAGGGCCACCGCCTCGCTCGCCAGGTCGAGTTCATGGAGGGGGCGAGGACCGGCCGCATCAAGCCCGACCGTCCACACGTCGTGCTTGCTCAGCGTGCGCAGCGCCGACGGGATGCCAGGCACGACCGCGAACTGCAGATGCTCCACCGCGCCGGCGGCCGCCTTGGCCACCGTAGGGGTGATCCGAGCCGAGCGATGTCCGGGCAACACCACCCCGGTCACCCCCGCGCACTCGGCGGTGCGCAACACCGCGCCGAAGTTCCCTGGATCGGTTATGCCGTCGAGCGCCAACAAGAAAGGCGTGCCGGCCCGGCCACCGTCACGCCCCGCAGTGCTGCCCGCCGCCGGTGCCTGCACAAGATCGGCCACGCCGACCTCAGGCAGCGGATCGGCCACCGCGACAACCCCCTGGGGCGCCTCGGTGCGAGCGGCTGCATCCAATTCGGAGCGGCTGACCTCGCGGACCGCGGCCCGCTGCTCGCGAGCCAACTCGACGATGTGGTCGACGATGGGAGCAGGATCGAGGCCCCTCGCGATCATCACGGTGCGGGTCCGCCGCCGGCCGGCGAGCAGCAACTCCCGGACGGCTTGGCGGCCCTCAACCTGTTCCCCACCCAGACCGCCGCGGTCGCGCCCCGCCGGTTTGGCGGCTCGGGACCGGCCTGCGGCCGCCGCCGAGCGCCCCGACTGTGCGGTGTTCCGCGACTGTGCCGAGCGCCGCGGCTGTCCAGGGCGCGGCCGGCGCGACCGGTCAGGACGGCCCACCGCGAGAAGTCCCGTCAAGATCGCTGGACCGTTGCGCCACTAGCGCCACAGCCATTGCGGCCACCCCTTCGCCGCGGCCCAGCGCCCCCACACCCTCGGTGCTGCGGCCCGTGACGGTCACCGGGGCGCCCGCCGCGTCACTGAGGCGCTGCTGCATCACCGCTCGATGAGGGGCCAGCTTCGGCGAGTCGAGAACCACGGTGCAGGACACGTTCACCGGCTCCCATCCGGCCTGTTGCACCTCGGCGACGGCTCGACGCAGCAGGTCGATGCTGTCGGCGCCCGCCCAGGCCGGGTCGCGGTTGCTGAACATCTGGCCGATGTCACCCAGGCCGGCCGCGGCGAGCAGCGCTTCGATGCAGGCGTGGGCGACCACATCGGCGTCGGAGTGTCCGTCGAGGCCGCGCTCGCTGTCGAAGCGCACCCCGCCGAGCACCAGCGTCGATTCGGGGTCGGAGCTGTAACGGTGCACATCGAAGCCCTGCCCGACCCGCATCTCGGGATCAGCCACCGGTGCCTCCGCTCCGGCCCACCTGCTCCAGCAGCGCTTCGGCGGTTGCAAGGTCATGGGGCGCGGTGATCTTCAGGTTGCGGGTGTCGCCGTCCACCGTCACCACCGTCGCGCCGGCTGCCTCGGCCAGCGTGGCGTCGTCGGTGGCGTCGGCACCGGTCGCATGGGCCGCCCGTAGCGCGTCGGCCCGAAAGGCTTGGGGGGTCTGCACCGCCACAAGCCCGCGGCGGTCGGCGGTGCCGCCTCCTCGCCAGCGGATGGTGTCGGTCACGTCGATCACCGGAACGGCCGCGTCGGCCCCGGCGCGCACGGCATCGATGACCCGCTCGAACACTGCGTCGCCGGCCAGCGGTCGGGCTCCGTCGTGAACCAGGACGATCTCGGCGTGATCGGGCACCCGGTCGAGCCCGCAGCGCACCGAGTCTGACCGCAACACGCCGCCGGCCACCACCGTCACCGCACCCGAACAGCCCTGAAGCCAGTCAGACGGTTTCCAGGCACCCTCGGTGGCGGCGTGTGCAGACGGCAGCACCACCACCACGCCCTCACACCAGCGGGCCGCGCCCTGCACGGTCCAGTCGAGCACGCAGCGGCCGCCCAGGCGGCTGAACTGCTTGGCACCGCCGAAACGGTTGCCCTCCCCGGCGGCAGCGACGATGGCCCAAACACCCTTCTCAGAACCACTGAGATTCACACGATCACTCTTACCCACCGCCACTAGTGTGGGCCGCTGGCATGGCCGAAACCACCTCCGCGCCCCACACTGCGCCGCCGACGCCCGGCTCAGCCATCGGGACGACCCCGGAGGAACTGCGGGAGGCGCTGCGCTCCACGATCCTGTTCGCCAACCTCGACGACGAACAGATCGACCACATCGCATCGGCCGGCACGGTGCTCTCACTGCGCCGCAACGTGGTGCTGTTCGACGAGGGCGCCGAACCCCACGAGTTCTACCTGGTGCTGGCGGGGCGCATCGCAATCGCTCAGGAATCCGATGACGGCCGCGAGTCGCTGCTGGCGCTGATGGGCGCAGGCGACCTGTTCGGTGAGCTCGGATTCCTCGACGGCGAGACCCGATCGGCGCAGGCCCGGGCCTTGGAGAAGTCCCAGGTGCTGGTCGTGCCCTACGCGGAGTTGCGGCTGCTCTACGAGAACCATCCGACGGCGCTGTGGAGCGCGGTGCAGCTGCTGGCCCGGCGGCTGCGGGCGACGGACCGGGCGTTGTCTGACACGGTCTTCCTCGACGTGATGGGACGTACCGCCAAGCGCCTGCTAGAGATGGCCGGCGACAAGGACGAGTTCGAGATGCCCCTCACCCAGGAGGAGCTGGCCTCGATGGTGGGGGCTAGCCGCGAACGGGTCAACAAGGCGATCCACGCCTTCGTCAAGCTGGGCTGGATCACCCACGACCACCGCCACTACAAGATCACCAACCGAAACAACCTCACCCTCCGCGCTCGCTGATTGACCGCCCCCGGCGCTGCCGGCCACCCCAGTAGAGGACCTCCATGCCTCAACACGCGAGACACCGGGACCGGATCGCGCCGCTGACGCTGGGTGGGTCTCACCCTCCGGAGTAGAACTCGAAGCGGGCGTTCAGGCGGGTCATGTCCTCGCGGTCTGTGGTCAGGATGAAGGTGCCGAGCTGCTCGGCGACCACTGCGAGGTGGGCGTCCACAACATCGGAGGTGCCGCTCACTGCCAGTCGCCGGCCGACAGCGACCGACTCGTCGAGAGCATGCACGTCGAAATGGCGCAGCGCCCGGCTCAGATTGGCCTGCCGGGCGGGGTCGCGCCACACCTGCGCCAGCACAGGATGAGTGGTGTGCAGAGGCTCGCCTCGTTCGGCTGCTCTCTTTACTAGAGCCCAAAGCCGGGAGTTCAGGCGCTCGCTGTCGGCGATGAGAGGTCCGGCGTCGATAATCAACGATCGACGCCTTGACGGTCGAGCACGGTGTCGGCCCACTCAAGGTGCGCAGCATCGATCGGCCCCTCGCTGGCCTCCCAGGAAGCGATCACATCAAGCAGGGCGCGGCTACGTCGGCGGCGTTTGACCTCCGCGAGAAGAGAACGCTTGATGGCGAGTCGCTTCGTTCCGTCGATAGCCGCTAGCTCTTCGAGCGCGGCCTCCATCTCGTCGTCAAAGTTGATGGTCGTCTTGCTTGCCATATAAATATGGTACCACAACCGTATCTGTACGGTCCGCGGCCATGGCCCCTATGGAGAGAGGAGTTGTGGAGAGAGGAGTTATGGAGAGAGGAGTTCGGTTACTGCGGCGTCAGGGGTGATCTCGCCCTGCTCCACTGCTTTCTCCAAGGCGGCTCGGCGGTCGGCCAGGCCGGGCTGGGCCTCGAACTGCTCGAGCAGGCGGCGCTGCAGCAGCTCCCGCATCCAGGCGAGGCGGCCCCGGGCTCTACGTGCCACCAGGGCGCCGGAGGCTTCGAGCATGCGACGGTGCTCGGCGATGCAATCCCACAGCTCGTCCACGCCCGCTCCGGTGACAGCCGAGACGGCCATCACCTCAGGGGGTGCATCCCCTCCCGAAGGGGCCAGCAGGGGCAGAGCCCGGCGGAAATCGGCTGCCGCCAGTCGGGCCGCTTGCTCGTTGTCGCCGTCGGCCTTGTTGACCACCAGCACATCGGCCAGCTCCAGCAGGCCCCGCTTCACGGCCTGCAACTCGTCGCCCGCGCCGGCCAGCGCCAGCACGCACAGACAGTCGACCGATGCATGCACGGCCGCCTCCGATTGGCCCACCCCCATCGTCTCGACCAGCACAACGTCGTAGCCGGCCGCCTCCAACACCGTGATCGCGTGAGGGGTGGTGCTGGTCACACCGCCGAGCGTTCCCGCCGACGGTGATGGCCGGATGAAAGCCCGCTCGTCGGCGGCCAGAGCGGCCATGCGGGTCTTGTCGCCCAGTATCGACCCGCCCGTGATCATGCTCGAGGGATCGACCGCCAGAACGCCGACCCGGTGGCCGGCACCGGTGAGCCGGGTGCCCAAAGCGTCGATCAGCGTCGACTTGCCCGCTCCGGGCACTCCGCTGATGCCCACCCGGTGCGCTCCCCCGGCATGAGGCAACAGCTCGGTGAGCAACGCCTGGGCACGCCGGCGATCATCGGGCCGGGTCGACTCCACCAGCGTGATGGCGCGGCCCACCGCAGTGCGATCCCCGGCCCGCACTCCAGCGGCCAAGGATGCGGCTTCAGCGTCGATCATCACGCCCACGCCGCCGGAGTCACGAACTTCCGGTCATCGGGGGGAAAACAGGGGCCGAGCGAATAGGCGAGCGAGCGCGCTCCATACGAGCGAGGCCGTGGCCCGAGCGGCCCGTGAGCGCAGCGTACAAGAGCGGGAAACACCCGCCCCGACGCGACAAACCTGCACCTATCTGCGTGCCCTTGCATTCCCCACAACGACCGGAAGAACGCGGCGTGACCATCAGGCGAGGTGCTCCAGCAGAGCGGCCGCGGCCTCAGAGATCACGGTGCCGGGCGGGTAGACCGCCACCGCTCCGGCCGCCAGCAGTTCGTCGACATCAGCGGCGGGGACGACCCCGCCCACCACAATGGCGACATCGCCTCGGCCCAGTTCGGCGAGTTCGTCACGCAGTTGGGGCACGAGGGTCAGATGACCCGCCGCCAACGACGACACCCCGACCACATGCACATCGGCCTCCGCCGCCTGACGGGCCACTTCGGCCGGAGTGGCGAACAGCGGGCCCACGTCCACATCGAACCCGAGGTCGGCGAAGGCGCTGGCGATCACCTTCTGACCCCGGTCGTGACCGTCCTGGCCCACCTTCGCCACCAGGATCCGGGGGCGCCGGCCGTGCCGGTCGGCGAACTCGTCCACCTTGGCACGAACGGCGTCGATGCCCAGATCGTCGGCCCCGCTCGAGCCTGCCGGCCGCGCCTCGTTGCGGTACACGCCTTCCACCGCTCGGATCTCAGCCACATGACGACCGTAGACGTTTTCGAGAGCGTCACTGATCTCGCCCACGGTTGCGCACGCCCGGGCGGCGTCGATCGACAGGGCCAGCAGGTTTCCCCGGCCGCTGCGAGCGGCACCTGCGAGCGCGTCCAGAGCCGCCCGCAGGGGCTCGGGATCCCGCTCGGCGCGCAGCTGCTCAAGGCGGGCGATCTGACGGCGGCAGACCTCGGCGTTGTCGATGCGGCGGACCTCCACCGGCGCGTCGGCTCCGTCGTCGACGCGGTAGCAGTTCACACCCACCACGCTCTGACGACCCGAGTCGATGCGGGCCTGCGTGCGGGCTGCGGCCTCCTCGATGCGGAGCTTGGGCAGCCCGGTGGAGATGGCTGCGGCCATACCGCCCAGCTCCTCGACCTCGCAGATGTGGCCCCAGGCCCGCTCGGCCAGCAGCTTGGTGAGCCGCTCGACGTGGTAGCTGCCGCCCCACGGGTCGACGGTGCGAGTGATGCCCGACTCGTGCTGGAGGAACAGCTGCGTGTTGCGGGCGATGCGGGCCGAGAAGTCCGACGGAAGCGCCAGGGCCTCATCGAAGGCGTTGGTGTGCAATGACTGGGTGTGGCCCTGGGTGGCCGCCATGGCCTCGATGCAGGTGCGGACCACGTTGTTGTAGGGATCCTGGGCGGTGAGGCTCCAGCCGCTGGTCTGGCAGTGGGTTCGCAAACACAGCGAGCGAGGGTTCTGAGGGTCGAACCGGCTCATCAGCCGGGTCCACAGCAGCCGGGCGGCTCGCAGCTTGGCCACCTCCATGAAGAAGTGCATTCCCACGCACCAGAAGAAGCTGAGCCGGGGGGCGAACTCGTCGATGTCGAGCCCCGCGGCCAGCCCGGCCCGGACGTACTCCACGCCATCGGCCAGCGTGTAGGCCAGCTCGATGTCGAGCGTGGCGCCCGCCTCCTGCATGTGGTAGCCGGACACGGAGATCGAGTTGAACTTCCGCATCTGCTCCGCGGTGAAGGCGATGATGTCGGCCACGATCCGCATCGACGGCTCGGGCGGGTAGATGAACGTGTTGCGGACCATGAACTCTTTGAGGATGTCGTTCTGGATGGTGCCGGAAAGCTCGGATTGCGAAACCCCTGACTCTTCGGCGGCGACGATGTAGCCCGCCAAGACCGGTAGCACCGCGCCGTTCATGGTCATCGACACGGAAACCTGATCCAACGGAATATTGTCAAAGAGGCGCTTCATGTCCTCGACTGAATCGATGGCGACTCCGGCCTTGCCGACATCGCCCGCCACGCGCTCATGATCCGAATCGTAGCCGCGGTGCGTCGCGAGGTCGAAGGCGACGGATATGCCGTGCCCGCCGCCTTTTAGAATTTGATGATAGAAGGCGTTCGATTCTTCGGCCGTCGAGAAGCCCGCGTACTGGCGGATCGTCCA
>JAJDZO010000332.1 GCA_022824605.1 Acidimicrobiia bacterium | reverse complement strand
GTCATGGGCGCCAAACTACCGGCGTCGCTTGACTGCCCCGAGAACACGGGGAACCCGCCCATGTCGCCGTGCACGAGGGATGGATCACGTCAGTGTTTGGTGTCCTTGGGTGGGTGGGGATCGTTGCCGGGGGCGACGGTGTCGCTGTCGCGGAAGCGGCCGTCGCGTCCCTGGATGCGCACCTCTCCCCCGCCAGCGTTGCGCACGATGTCTTTGGCGTGCTGAATGGCCTCGGCTTGGGTCTGGGTGTGCTTGGAGGAGCGCTTGGCGTGCGCGGCCTTCACATCCCATCCGCCGTCAGGGTTCCGGACGACATAGCGGTCGCTGGGCTTCGGCATGATGGCAGCCCCTTGGCTCGTGATTCCTAGTGCGCCGTCGCCCGTATCCCCGCAGGAGATTCACGGCTCCGGCCGCGTTGGCAGGTTACAGTATTAGGATTACAGTTCCAAACAGATGTTCGCATCCAGCCTGGCGAGTAGTCACGTAGGCGCCACGGGTTGCGGGACATCCTCGTGGCTACATTGGTCGCAGGCGTCGCCGCCCGGGCCATCCCGCACCCAGGAGGCCAGGGCACACAGAGGAGGGGCCACATGCCCGAGATGACGTCCACCCAGCGACAGGTACTTGCACTGTGCAGCCTGGTCTCCGGCGGTGACCGATGCGACTGGGGGGTTCTTGCTCGACAGGCCCACCGCGAGCGTTCTCTCGATGGTCTGCTGGCCGGCGACATTCTGGAAGCCAGCGCTAACGCTCACAGGACCGGATGGGTGATCAAGACCGCGCCACCAGAGAGCTGGACAGCCGCCTGGGAGCGAGCGGACTCGGAGTATCGGGCCGCGACCGCTGCCGGGGCGCGCCTGACGACTGTGCTTGACGACGACTTCCCGCTCAACCTACGGCTCATCCACAACCTGCCGCCGTTCCTGTTCTACCGGGGCGGTCTCGATGCCGACCGTGACGCCCACAGCGTCGCCGTGGTAGGCACCCGATCAGCCACCCCCGACGGCATCCGGCAGACCCGCCGCGTGGTCCGCTCGCTGACCGGCAAGGGCCTCACCGTCACGTCGGGACTGGCTATCGGCATCGACGCCGCCGCTCACCGAGAAACCCTCGAGTGCCACGGACGCACGATCGCCGTGCTGCCCTCGGGGATCACCCGCTTGGCCCCAGCTGCCAATCGGGATCTCGGAGAGGACATTGTGGCCTCGGGCGGGCTCATCGTGTCGCAGTTCTTCCCCACAGCCACGCCGGCCAGGTGGACCTTCGGCAAGCGCAACGAAGTCACCTCCGGCATCAGCCAAGGCACAGTCGTGATCGAAGCATCAAGCACATCGGGAGCCCGAATGCAGGCCCGGCTCGCCTACGAGCACGGCAAGCGGGTGTTCCTGCTGAACACGCTCGTCGCCGAGCAGACCTGGGCAAAGCAGATGGTGGAGCGCCGCCGGGCAGCCGCCGTCTCGTGCATCGACGAGATCACCAGTCGGATCGTGTCACCCGACCGGGTGCGCGACGTAAGCGACCTGCTTCACGTAGAGCCAGCACTGTTGTAGGCGCACCCCATGGCGCCGCCGACAGACCGCCACGACTTCCCCAACTGCAGGGGCTGCCCGTACGTCAACCCCGGCCAGTGGACCATCTGCGTGCCGTGCGCGGCCGAACAACTGTCCTCCATCCAGGATCCCTGCCCGATCTGCGCTCAAGAACGCCGAGATGGGCATTGCCACAATCGCCTCTGCACCCGTCCGGCCAGCAGCCGACACTTCGAGGGAATAACGGCCATCACGCTTCACAACGATCCGCTGGTCGACTCATGCATCGGTTCAAGTACAGGGACAAGACGGGTTGGGGGATGATCTTCGCCCGGCTCCTGATCGGCCATCTCTACGAGACATGGGATCCCGCGCACGTGGACCTCATCATCGCCAACCCGCCGAACCCGGGCCGCAACCACACCACACTCGTGATCGAACATGCCGCCACCTACGACACCGCCGACGACTGGCCCTTCGACGACACTCACAATCCCGCGATCACCAAGACGACCGATACAACTCAATCAGCAGGCAAGGACCTCCCGGGCAAGCAGAGCGCCGCTCTGGAGCACGGCAACGCGCTGGTGCTGCGTCATCCAGACCGGATCGACGGAAGCCGCGTCATCGTCTACGACGACATCTGCACCACCGGCCTCCAGCTAAACGAGGTGGCCCGACGCCTGCGCGAATGGGGCGCCGTCTCGGTGCATGGGGTCGTCCTCGCCCGCCAGCCCTGGAGCGAAGGCAGCAACTGATCGTCGCTGCGTCCATCCTCTTGAGGCGAACTGCATGTCGCTACAAGATGCGCCGTCCCTCTTACAGTCCTGGCTGGCCTCGGAGTACGACTCGGGGCCACGACAGCTGCGATCCTCGTCGCACTTGTCCTGGTGTCCCTAGCGCTCTTCGCCACGCCAGTCTGCGTCGCTGCGGTACTCGCGCTTGGGATGTCGGAGCGCAGTTCGGAGTCTTCGCCAAGTATGGGTATCGGAGGCGCTCAGATTCTCGGTCTCGTGCGACTCGGTGGTGCCGGCTAGCTGTTCACTGGGTGTTTCAGCCCAATTGGGTGAATTGCTGTCGGGCACCCATTGATCCCGTCCCGATTCGTTGGGAAGCCTGGTCGGCGAGGTGGGGCCGTCGTATAACCACCAGTCGGTAGGCGGTCCGTCGGCGCCAATCGCGAACCAGTGCCCTGTGATGGTCAGGCGGGCCGCGTACCAGCTCTGCCCGTCGTCGCTGATGTGCGT
>JAJDZO010000080.1 GCA_022824605.1 Acidimicrobiia bacterium | reverse complement strand
CGCCCTAGGGCCGCTCCTCCCTTTGCCATCTAATGCCAGCCACGACGACTCGTCCCGAGGCACCAGTCGCCCGCCTCGGGGCAACTCAATACCGCTCGCCAGCTTCGCAGTCAACGCGCACTTCAGATCCGGCACGGATCGGGCCTGCGAGGAGGCACCTGGGGCAAATTGGGTTGTTGGCCTACCGTTTTGCGAACGACTGTTTGCGATCATAATTTCATCACTGTAACCTGCCACGGCTGGCGGAGCCGTGGCCTTCCTCAGGGGATACGGGCGAAGGCGCACCAGGAGGAGGTTCAGAATGCCTAGTGTCCGACGCCTCATCACAGCCATGTGCCCTGCGACGCGGCAGCCAGCTAGGTCCATGCGCTTGGGGCAGAGCCGGAGTGAGGCCACGGATGAGACGACGGGGTCAAACCGGGTGGCATACCGACTCGGCCATGACTCAGCGGTCGGCCAGATCAGCAGGGCTGTGGAGACAGTCCGCTCCTACCAGCAGCGTTCTGCCGTGCTGCTGTCGGCCACCCTTGTGCTGATCGGCCTCGCTGCAGACGTTCCCGAAGTCAGAGAAGGGCTAACAGCTGGTGGATGTTGGGTTGCGCTGGGAATAGGTCTCACTGTGCTGGGGATTGTGAGTGCGTTCGGCGGCACGGCTCTCTTGAATCGACCACTGAAGGGCAGATTTGAGCCGACCGCCAGGGTGATCGTAGAGGACTACGGCGACGATTCCGAGCGGTTCGCTGACGACGATTCGGTCTATCGAGCGTTGGCTCTACACGCGGGGAAAGCAGCAGAAATAGCTGAAACTCAGTGTGAGCGCCGCACGCGCTGGATGTGGGTGTGCCTTGCGGCACCGTTCCTCTTGATGGCTGGTTTGACTATCGTTGGTGTCCATGGCTAGCGAAAAGAAGCCGCCGCCCAAGAATCCGACCCCCGACCCTTACGAGAAGCCACAGGCGCGTCAGAAGAGGGCGGGTGACTCAAAGCCACGCAGCGGAAGGACCGACCGCTCATCCCGCAAGCGCTAGGCCTTGACTGCAGCCGTTCGCTGCGTGCTACGCGCTGTGCTTGGAATCAGTCACGCATGAGCACCGCGTGTGAGCACCGCGTGTCAGCAAGGGCCCGTCTCATGATCGATGCAACGATGCGGGGCGCGTGTGCCTAGCGGCAGGGCTGTGCCTCCGAAGCCCCCACCGCGTGATCCATATGACACGCCCGGCTTTCGCATGCTCACGGCGGATGAGATCGATAGACGAGACCAACCGGCTCCAGCCAAGAAGCACGATGCGCCGAAGCGGCCTCTCCCCGCGTACAGGCCGAAGTTGATTGAGGTGGCTCTGCCGTTGGCGGCGATCAACGCTGAGGCGGCGCGGGAGAAGTCGATTCGGCATGGGCATCCGTCGACACTGCACCTTTGGTGGGCTCGGCGGCCGCTAGCCGCGGCTCGGGCGGTGATCTGGGCGTCGTTGGTGGACGATCCCTCGGGCTATGACGAGTTCGTGTCCCCCGACGACGAGACCGAAGAGCAGAAGGCAGAGCGCGAGCAGAAGATGGACGCTGAGCGGCAGCGGCTGTTTGGGATTCTGGAGCGACTCGTCAAGTGGGAGAACTCCAATAACCCCGACGTGCTGGCAGAGGCTCGGGCTGAGATCGACCGGTGTTTCCCCGATGGGCCACCGCCGATCCTGGACCCCTTCGCCGGGGGTGGGGCCATACCTCTGGAGGCCCAGCGGCTCGGGCTCACCGCGCTCGCCGGGGACCTGAACCCCGTTGCGGTGCTCATCAACAGGGCGATGATTGAGATCCCGCCCCGCTTCGCAGGGATGCCGCCGGTGCATCCCGACATCGACAAGACCCTTACTACCTGGGAGCGGGCCCAGGGATTGGCTGCGGACGTTGGGGTCTACGGACGCTGGATGCGCGATGAGGCCAAGCGTCGCATCGGGCACCTATACCCCGATGCCACCGGCCCCGACGGCGAGAAGCTCACGCCCATCGCCTGGATCTGGGCTCGAACCGTGGAGTCACCTGATCCGAGCTGGTCCGGCCACGTGCCGCTGGTCGCGTCGTGGACGCTCGCCAAACGGCCCGGCAAGCCCAAGGTCTGGATCGAAGCGATCATCGATCACGACACCCAGACGATCAGCTACGAGATCCGGCACGGCGGCGACCCCGCCATCGAGCGGACTGTCACCCGAGGCAACGGCACCTGCATGGCGACGGGCTCGGCGATTCCGAAGAGCTACATCAAGGTTGAGGGACAGGCGGGCCGGATGAGGTCGCAGCTGATGGCGGTAGTAGCGGAAGGTGAGCGGGGCCGCTCCTATTGCGCACCGCTCGAGCTTGACCTGAGAGGCGCCGAATGCGAAGTTCCCGCACGAGGCCCAGAGGGCTCTCTGGCGAGACACCCGCAGTACATGATTCCCATACCGTACGGACTTGATGAGTGGACCAAGCTGTTCACGCTGCGGCAACTCGTCGCGTTGACGACGTTCTCCGATCTGTTGGGCGAGGTGGCGGAGCGGGTGAGATCCGATGCTGCTGCCGTCGGCATGTATGTCGACGGGCCGCGGCTGCGTGAAGACGGCGCGGGTGCCGATGCCTACGCGGACGCGGTCGTCACCTATCTGGCGTTCGCTGTCGATAAGTGCGCCGACTATTGGTCCACGATCTGCACATGGCACAACTCTGGCGAGAAGATGCGCAACACGTTTGGACGTCAAGCGATCCCCATGACCTGGGACTTCGCCGAATGCAATCCGTTCTCTGGATCGACTGGCAACTGGATGGCGATGGTGGACTGGATCGTAAAGGCGCTGGGGCATGTTCCGGGGTCGGCTTCGGGCGGGGTGGCTGTGCAGCGGGATGCGCGGGCGTGTGTGGGGGAGTCTGCGGGGGCGGTGGTGTCGACTGATCCGCCGTATTACGACAACGTTCCGTACGCCGACATCTCCGACTTCTTCTATGTATGGTTGCGGCGGAACCTCTCGGATGTGTGGCCGGACGAGTTCTCGACGCTCGTTACTCCCAAGGCTGAGGAAATGGTAGCTGACCGGGTGCGGGCTGGCTCCAAAGAGCGGGCCGAGAAGTACTTCGAGTCGGGCATGGCCGACTTCATGGCGGCGCTTGCCGCTGGCGTTGCTCCCGAGGTTCCGGCGACGGTCTACTACGCCTACAAGGCCACCGAGACCAAAGACGGGGAGATCCGGTCCACTGGCTGGGACACGTTCCTGCAGGCGGTGCTTGATGCGGGGTTGCAGGTCAGTGCTACTTGGCCGATGCGCACGGAGTTGGCGAATCGGCCCCGCGGATTGGGCTCCAACGCCTTGGCGTCGTCGATCGTACTTGCCTGCCGGCCTCGACCCGCCACGGCAGTACTCGCCACGCGGGGAGAGTTCATAGCGGCGTTGCGCCAGGAGTTGCCAGAGGCGGTGCGGGTGTTGCAGTCGGGCAACATCGCTCCGGTGGACATGGCCCAGTCCACTATCGGACCGGGCATCAAGGTGTTCTCCCGGTATGCGCGGGTGGTGGAGGCCGACGGGTCGTCGATGCCGGTGTCGGCCGCACTGGCCATCATCAACGACGTGTTGGGTGAGGTGCTCGATGGTGAGGAGGCCGAACTTGACGCCGATACCCGCTTCGCGCTGACTTGGTTTGCCGAGCACGGCTACAACCCTGGTCTCTCCGGCGATGCCGACAGCGTGGCACGGGCCAAGAACACGTCTCTGGCAGGTATCGAGGAATCCGGTATCGGCGAGGCCCGCGCCGGCAAGTTTCGCCTCTACGAGCGCAGCGAGTTGCCGACGAACTGGTCGCCGGCGCACGACGACCGATTCACCGTATGGGAGGCCACCCAACACCTGGCCGCAGCGCTGGAGCGCTCAGAGTCCGAGGCGGCCGAACTTCTGCACGTCCTCGGTGGCAACGGCGACCGGGCCCGTCAGCTTGCCTACCTGCTCTATCAGAAGGCCAACGACCGAGGTTGGGCCGCCGAGGCTGGCGCCTACAACAGTCTCATCACCGCCTGGCCCAACCTGCGCACCGGCGCCGCCACCGTCGCAGCCGCAGCCACCGCCCCCATCCAGCAGACCCTCGTGTAGCGACCAGAGTCGCACCGTGTCGGTTACCCCCTCTAGGCTGCACGGGCGCTACCGGCCTCCAGGGCCATGGAGGGTGCCGGTTGAGCGACGGCGGGCGGGACGCTTGAAGGGGGTGACCACTTGACCACTCGATTCGTATTGCGGCTAACTGGCGACAATGCCCATCTTGGCGCACTCTACGCATCCGACGTGGCTCGCCTAATCGACGGCATTGAGCGAGCCGTCGCTCGGACCGCTGCCCAGCTAGTCGGACGAGCGCCGGGTGCTGCCGGACGGCTTCCCAACACCGTCGCACGCGCGGCCAAACTGAGGTTGGTCGACATCAAGAAGGGCAGCTTCGTGATGGAGCTTTCACCACTCGAGGCGTCGCTCTGACCGAGATGGCACCGGCAGAACAACTAGCGCTGATGCCAGGTACCGAGGAGTTCTGGTCCAGGCGGTCGCTCGACGAGCTGGCCGAAGCGCAGGGAGTGGGCGTTGTTGAATCCGTGGAGGTGCTTCAGGACGACACGATCTCCGAAGAGGAAGCCGAGGCCTTCATCGCAGCACTGGAGTTGTGACCTGTGGTCGCCAACGGACTGCTCGTGGACACCGATGAGCGAGCGCATGGGCTTCGGTCTGGTCCATCCCGACCGCGAGTAGGGGAGGTTGCCCGGCCCCTCCGGCGACGCCGACAGCGTGGCTCGGGCCAAGAACACGGCGTCACTGCGCCAGACGATCCAGCAACTCCTGGTCCCGTTCAATCAGTCGCCTTGCGCGAGCCGTGAAATCCTCATCGGCTCTCACGCGCTGAATCTCTGCGCGTAGTGAGTCGACGACGAGTTGGTTCACGCTCGAGCCCCGCACTCGGGCCACCGCCTCAGCCTCCTAGGCCAAGTGTTCCGGCAGTCGCACGGTCGTCTGTCTGATCATGGCATCACAATATCGTGATATCACAATCGTCTCTATGCGTGCCGTGATCCAGCATAGAATAAAATATCGCAGAGCATCATAAAGATAACAACTCGCCAGTAGCGTCTAGAATGGCAACGGCCTCCAGCCAGCGGCCGTATTGCCGCTTCTGAGCCGCGATGTCGAAAGTCCGTGGCATTGTTGGGGAATGTTTGAAGCTGTGAGTGCTTACGACATCGGTAGCGGGAGTCGATTCTCATGGTGATGGCCAACACCGAACGGGTCGCCAAGGCGCTGGATCTGCTGCGAGATGGGCTCGGACCGGCGTGCGAGGCGACGTGGCGGGGGTTCTATGGCGACGGGTGGCTGCACCAGGTCAACTCGAGGCTGCATCATCCTGACCGTCAGCCCTCCATCGGCGATTCGGCGTTCTTGTTCAAGGGCATCAAGGCCACCTGGAACGAGGTGTTCGGGCATGCGTTCGGGCCGTCGGTGCGGTCGCTGGTGTTCGAGGTGTCTGATGTGCGTAACCGTTGGGCCCATCAGCAGTCGCTGACCAGCGACGACACGGTGCGGGCACTCGACTCGATGGAGCGGGTGCTGGAGGCCTTCGGCAACAGCGACCAGCGTGACCAGATCCGGGGATTGCGCCGGGACCTGTTCCGCCAGATGTTTGACGAGGAGTCTCGTAGCGAACGCCGCCGCACCGCGGCGAAGCCGACCGAGGGCACTCCTCATGCGGGGTTGACGCCGTGGCGGGAGATCGTCGCGCCCCACGCCGATGTGGCCGCAGGCCGTTTCGAGCAGGCCGAGTACGCGGCTGACCTCGCGCTGGTGGCTGATGGGGGCGCGGAGCCCGAGTACCAGGATCCGCAGGCGTTCTTTACCCGCACCTACATCACCCAGGGCCTGCACGATCTGCTGGCCGGTGCGGCTCGGCGTCTGTCGGGTGCGGGCGGCGATCCGGTGATCGAGTTGCAGACCAACTTCGGTGGGGGCAAGACCCACTCGCTGATCGCGCTCTATCACCTCGCCTCGGGCGGGGATGCGGCCAAGCTTCCGGGCTTGTCGGAGGTCCTGGCGGAGGAGGGTCTGGCGCTGCCGGCGGCGGTGAATCGGGCTGTGCTGGTGGGCCAGATGATCTCGCCGTCGGCGCCGCAGTCCGTCGGCGGTGGCATCCGGCTTCACACTCTGTGGGGAAGGCTGGCCTACCAGCTCGGCGGCAAGGACGGTTACGACATGGTGCGGGCCGACGACCTGGCCGGCACCAGCCCCGGCGCCGCGCTCACGACGCTGTTCGAGCGTTTCGGTCCGGCGGTGGTGCTCATCGACGAGTGGGTGGCCTACGCCCGCCAGTTGCGCGACGGCAGCGACGACGACGGGCCGGGGGGCGAGCGACTCGCCGGGGGAGACTTCGACACCCAGTTCACCTTTGCTCAGGCCCTCACCGAAGCGGCCGCCGCGGTGCCGGATGTGGTGGTGTTGATCTCGATCCCGGCTTCGGACGTGGAGGTGGGCGGACCCAGGGGGCTCACCGCGCTGGAGAAGCTCAAGAACGTGGTGGCCCGCAAGGCCACCCAGTGGCAGCCGGCCTCTCCTGATGAGTCCTTTGAGATCGTGCGTCGGCGGCTGTTCGACCCGATGCCCGCGGACAAGGCCAGGGTGCGCGACGGGGTGATCCGGGCGTTCTGTGACATGTATCGCGACCAGGGCGACAGGTTCCCGGCGGGGGTGGGGGAGGGCGAGTACCGCCGCCGCATGGAGCTGTGCTATCCGATCCATCCCGAGCTGTTTGACCGGCTCTTTGACGACTGGTCCGCGCTCGACAAGTTTCAGCGCACCCGGGGCGTGCTGCGGCTGATGGCGCTGGCCATTTCGCAGCTTTGGCAGCGTGACGACCGGTCGTTGCTGATCATGCCCGGCAACCTTCCTATGGACTACGGGCTGCTGGTCAGCGAGATGAAGAAGTATCTCGAGGATGGCTGGGACCCCGTCATCAAAGCCGACGTGGACGGAGCCAATTCGTTGCCGTTGCGCATCGACCAGAACAACAGCCATTTCGGGCGGCTGTCGGCTACCCGCAGAGCCGCCCGAGCGGTGTATATGGGCTCGGCGCCGCGGCCTGACGGCAGAAGGGGAGTGGACCTCAAGTCGGTGGTGCTGGGCTGCGCACAGCCCGGCGAGTCGCCCGGCCAGTTCGCCGACGCGCTGAGGCGCCTGTCAGGCGAGGCCACGCACCTGTATGTGGACGGCGCTCAGTACTGGTACTCGCTTATCCCCAACGTCACCCGCATCGCCGCGGACCGGGCCGGATCGAACTACGACGACCGCGATGCCGACGACGAAGTGCGGCGCAGGATCAGCAACCAGCGTGACCGGGGCGCCTTCGCAGCGGTTCAGGTGTTCGCCGAGGGGCCAGGCGACGTTCCCGACAACGACGACGGCGTACGGCTAGTGATCCTCGAGCCCAACGCGACCCACTCGCCCAATGACGACAACTCCCCGGCGGCGCAGCTGGCTGCGAGGATCCTGGCCCAGCGCGACGCCGGCCCGCGGGTCAACCCCAACCTGGTGGTGTTCCTGGCGGCGGCCGCCAACCGACTAGCCGAGTTACGAGCCGCCACCCGCATGTACCTGGCCTGGAAGTCCATCGTGGGCGACCAGTCCATGAACCTCACCGGCCATCAGCAGCG
>JAJDZO010000048.1 GCA_022824605.1 Acidimicrobiia bacterium | reverse complement strand
TGGACGCGGCAACGGCTCCGCGTGGCAGGCTGACCCGATGCGGGTGGTTGTGATCGGCGCCGGGATAGCAGGCGCGGCCGCGGCCTGGTACCTGGCCGAGCACGCCGAGGTGGTGATGGTCGAGCGGGAGGGTCATCCCGGCGCGCACGCCACAGGCCGCTCCGCCGCCCTGCACACGGAGACCTCCGGCGCTCCGGTGGTGAGCGCGCTGGCCGCGGCCAGCCGGCCGTTCCTGGTGGACCCGCCCGAGGGGTTCGCCGACCATCCGTTGCTGTCACCACGGGGATTGGTGTGGATCGCCCGGGCCGATGAGCGGCACAAGCTTGAG
Organism: Acidimicrobiia bacterium; assembly: GCA_022824605.1. GTDB lineage: Bacteria > Actinomycetota > Acidimicrobiia > Acidimicrobiales > Aldehydirespiratoraceae > Aldehydirespirator. Next base: position 26,629 of record JAJDZO010000048.1, on the reverse strand, counting down.
GAGAAGTCAGCCGCCGCGGAGGCTCACGGGGTCGAGATCCATCGCCTCGACTCTTCGCAATGCTGCGAACTGGTCGGCGTGCTGCGCCCCGACGCTGCCCATGCGGGAGTGTTCGAGCCCGGCGCCATGAACATCGACGTGGACGGGCTTCTGCAAGGGTTCCTGCGGGGTGCCCGCCAGCGGGGCGCCGAGTTGCATGTCGGCGCCGGCGTGACCGATCTCACCAGCCGGGCCGGCGGTTGGCGGGTCGCCGCCGACGACCGGCACTGGGATTGCGATGTGGTCGTCAACGCGGCAGGGGCGTGGTGCGATGCGGTGGCCGAACTGGCCGGGGTGGCGCCGCTGGGGTTGAGGCCGCTGCGACGTTCTGTGTTCGTGTTCCCGCCCCCAGCGGGGGTGTCGGTTGCCGGGTGGCCCATGGTGTGGGACATAGGCAACCGGTTCTATTTCGAGCCCGAGGGTCCGATGCTGCTGGTGTCACCGGTGGACGAGACCCCCAGCGAACCCTGCGACGCCCGCCCGGAGACCGAGGACATAGCGCTGGGCGTGCAGGAGTTCGAGGATGCCACCACCGTGCAGGTGCGGGGCGTGCGCCGCACCTGGGCCGGCCTGCGCACCTTCGCCGCCGACAGCGTGCCCGCGGCCGGATTCGACCCGGACTGCCCGGGTTTCTTCTGGCTAGCCGGCCAGGGCGGCTACGGAATCAAGACGGCCCCGGCCCTGGGCCAGCTGAGCGCGGCTTTGGTCACCGACGAATGCGAGCCGCCGCCCCTGCCGCCGGGCGCGGTGGATGCCCTGAGCCCGGCCCGGTTCCGAGGCTGACACCGTCCGCTCAGGCCACCGCCTTGCCCTATGGGGCGCGTTCGGTCACCTGGTCGGACGCCCCCTTACTCTGGTGTGTCGGGGCCTCTCTTGGCGGGGAGTTCTAGGAAGATCTTGCCGTCGCGCACTTCCAGTGAGTAGCGGGGCTGGTAGCGCTCCCGCGCTTTGCAGTAGCCGGTGGTGACCTCGTAGGCCCACTGGTGGCCGGCGCACACCAGCCGGGTGCCCAGCATCACCCCCTCGTTGAGCTTGCGGCCCCGGTGGATGCACACGTTCGACAGGGCCACCGGCTCGCCGTCGTTGTGCAGCAGCAGGATCTCGTGGCGATGCAGGCTCACCACCAGCTCGCCCGCCGCGGCCAGCTCCTCGACGGTGGCCTCCACCTCGAACCATCCCTTCGGGGCCGCCATGGCTCAGCCGGATCCGGCCCAGCCCGCTCGGGATCCGCCGCTGCTGGTGCCGGGCTCGTCGTCGAGTCCCACCTGGTCGGGATCCCAACTGAACGTCACGTCGCCTCGGGTATAGGTCTGGCAGGCCAGGCGGTAGCCCTTGTCCACCAGCTCGCCGAGCCGGGCTCGCTCGCGTCGCCGGGGCGGGTCGAGGTTCTCGGCACCCTCCTCAACTACGAGGCGGTCGGTGCCGCAGTTGCCGCTGGCGCATTGCCACGGCACGTCGATGTCCTCGCGGATGGCCATCCGCAGCACGTTGACCTCTTCGCCCTCAGCGAAGTCCACATGTGCATCCGCGGTCTTGAAGTAGATGCGCGGCACGCAGACCTACAACGGTGAGTTTCCCGACGCCAGCGGAAGAGGTCAGCCGACCAGGGCAGGCTCGCGCTCGTCTTCTTCGACCCATGGCCCGAGGTCGGGCATCACGTAATTCTCGTAGAGCGCCTTGGTGTAGGCGAAGCGCATGTCGGCCGCCTCACGGACGAAGTGCAGGCAGCGCTGCTGCAATTCGGGCGTGTCGGCGTACTTGAGCACGATCTGGTAGCCCCGCTCGCCGTGGATCTCATCGGAGGTGATGTGCAGGTCGAAGAACTCTGCCTCCCACTCCGAGAACCCGTACTTGTTGATCAGCGTCGGGTACTGGGTGCGGTAGATCGACGGCACCTGCGACTCGAGGCCGACGATCAGCGCAGCCGACGACACCACGAAGTTCTCCCGGCCCGACACGTAGTACATCCACCCCTGCATGCCCTTGGCGAAGGGCATGGCGTTGTCACGGTTCTGCACGTACTCCCGGGTGCCGCCACACGCCTCGGCGAAGCGGATCAGCAGGTCGGTGTGGCGGTCGTCGCTCAACTCCTCCTCGTACATGTTCTGCAGCAGGAAGTCCTTGGCGTCACGAGCATGATCAGGAGTGTTGGCGTACATCAGGCCGAGGTAGTCGCCGAACGGGCCGATGTAGTGGTAGTGGTTCGTCGCCCAGTGCACGAAGTGCTGCTTGTGGAGCTTGCCTGTGGCCCAGGCTCGGCTGAAGGACGCGTCCTTCGCCATAGTGCCCGAGAACGCTGCCTCCAAGGCCACTCTGAACTCGCTTCGTGACATCAATTCAGCCATTGACTGCTCCTGCTGTACCGGTATAGCTTGACGGCTTGGATGCTATTGACAACTTGTCGTTTGCCTTGGGGGGTACCGGGGAGAGTCCCTAATCCCTGGTGCCCCCAACTAGGGAGAGGGCGCCGGGGAGAGGTCGGAATCCCCGGCGCCCGCAACTGTATACACTAACGGCCCCCAGCAATGGACTCCAAGTCCGGGCCGTTCGCGCCTGGCGCGGACGGGGGGAGACGGCCGTGCACGAAACTGACGTTGCCTTCTTCAGCGAAGGAGCGAGGCTGAAGGGTCTGCTGCGCTCGCCGGAGGACGTCTCGGGCCCGATTCCGGCCATCGTTCAGGGCCCGGGCTGGCTCGGGCTCAAGGACGCCAAGCTGTACCTGCCCTATCACGAGGCCCTCACCGCGGCCGGCTTCCATGTGATGATCTTCGACTATCGGGGGTTCGGCGACTCCGGCGGCGACCGGGGGATCCTGTTGCCGCAGCTGCAGCTTGAAGACCTCATCAACGCGGTGACCTACCTGTGCGCCCGTGACGATGTGGACTCCGACAACATCGGCGTGTTCGGCAGCGGCGGCACCGGGGGCGGCAACGCCGTGCTTCTGCCCGCGGCCGACCGCCGGGTGCGGGCCGCGGTGTCGCAGGTCCCGGTGGCCGACGGGCGGGACTGGCTGCGCCGCATGCGCCGCGAGTACGAGTGGTACGAGTTCCTGGCCCGCCTCGAAGCCGATCGCGAGCGGCGGGTGCTGACCGGCGAGGGCGAGATGGTCCATCCCCGCGAGGAGATCATGGTCCCCACCCCGGAGCGTCGGGCCTCGAAGGTGAAGGCCGATGTGGACGACCGGATCCCGTCGTCGGTGCCGCTGCGCTGTGCCGAGGCGATCATGGACTACCGTCCCATCGATGTGGTTCACAAAGTGGCCCCGGCCGCGTTGATGATCATCGCGGTGGCCGACGACGCCACCACGCCCACCGATCACGCCGAAGCGCTCTACGAACGAGCCGGAGCGCCCAAGAAGCTGGTGATGCAGCGCCACACCACCCATTACGCGGCCTACAAGCAGTACGGCGACGCGGTGATCCCGCAGATGGTCGACTGGTATCGCAGCCACTTCACCGGCGGCTCGGTCGAGGTCCACGCCAGCACGCTCGCCGAACCGCCCGAGCTGCTGGTCAAGGACCCCGACGGCGCGGCCGGTTAGGTCGCTTCCAGGCTCTCTCATGCCCGCTGTCTCTGCCCCTGTCGATCGGATCGTGACCGGTGGCACGGTGGTGTCGGGCGCGGGCACGGAGCAGGCCGACGTGCTGATCGCCGGCGAGCAGATAGCGGCTATCGCCGCACACGGTGTGATCCCGCTGCCTGATTCCGTGGAGCGCATCGACGCCACCGGCAAGTGGGTGCTGCCCGGCATGGTCGACGTCCACGTGCATCTGCGTGAGCCCGGCTACGTCCACAAGGAGGACATCAGCACCTGCACCGCGGCCGCTGCCGCGGGCGGGGTGACCACCGTGTTCGGGATGCCCAACCTCAACCCGGTCACCAAGAACCTGCAGGTGCTCGAGGAGCTGTTCGACCTCTACGACACCAAGAGCATCGTCGACTGGAACCACAACCCGGTGCCGAGCGTGCTGGGCGAGGTCAAGCCCATGGCCGACGCCGGGGTGGCCGCCTTCAAGATCTACATGGTGGTCGACACCGGACGTGACTACCCCCACCCGTCAGGCACCGGCATCCACGACCACGGCCACCTACTGCGCATGTTCGAGGCCATCGGCCCCACCGGGCTGCCGTTCATGATCCACCCCCACGACCAGGCCATCATGGACGTGACCGAGCAGACCCACTGGGACCGGGGCGACCGCAGCCCGGCCGCCTACGCCCAGACCCTGGCCACCCACAACGGCCTTATCTGGGACGCCGCCATCGCGGTGATCCTCCAGATGGCCGAGGCCACGGGCACCAAGCTCCACATCGTGCACATGCAGACCGAGGGCTCGGTGGAGATGGTGCGGCGGGCCAAGGAGCGGGGCGTGCCGGTGAGTTGCGAGGTCAACCATTGGGCCCTGTTCCTGTCGCGGTGGCGCGACATCGAGGAACTCGGCCCCTACGCCCTGTCGTACTGGGTGCCCGACCACCACCGCGAGGCGGTTTGGGAGGCCCTCAACGACGGCACCATCGACATGCTCTCGTCTGACCACGCCCCCCACACCCGGGCCGAGAAGGAGATCGGCTGGGAGGACTGCTGGGCCTGCCACACCGGCACCCCCGGCGTCCAGGAGCAGTACCCCATGCTGCTGGACTGCTCGATGGACGGGATGATCTCGCTGCCCAGGGTGGCCGAGGTGGTGGCCGAAGAGCCGGCCACCGAGTTCAAGCTGCCCTCCAAGGGGTTCCTGCGGCCCGGCTACGACGCCGACATCGTGATCTTCGACCCGGCCGACCAGACCCGCCACTCGGCCGACACCGTGCTGTCGAAGTGCGGCTGGACCGCCTACGACGGCCGGATCACCAAGGGCCGCATCCACCGCACGCTCGTGCGGGGCCGCGACGTGTACGTGGACCGCAAGGTGGTGGGCGAGCCCGGCTGGGGCTGCCACGCCCGCCCCACCCTGTGAGTTCGTGAGCCCTTGAGGAGGGCGTGATGACTGACACATCGGACATGAAGTTCGGCCTGTTGATGCCCCACTTCGGTGGCCACGCCAGCCGCCGGGCCGTGCTCGACGGGGCGGTGCTGGCCGAGAGCTTCGGCTTCGACTCGCTGTGGGTGCGCGACCACCTGGTGTTCGAGCCCCACTCCGAGATGGAGGCGGCCAACATCACCTTCTACGAGGCCCTCACCACCCTCACCGCCATCGGCGCGGTCACCGACAGCATCACCCTGGGCACCGGCTCGCTGATCCCGTTCCGCCATCCGGTCCACACCGCCATCAGCATCGGCACCCTGTGCAGCCTGGTGGGCGACCGGGTGGTGTTGGGCTTCGGGGCCGGGACCTTCGACCACGAGTTCGACGTGATCGACATGGCCGGCATCGATCGGGTGGGGCTGGTGCGGTCCAACGCCGAGATCCTGCGTCGGCTGTTGGCTGAGGACGGCGTCACTTACCGCGACGATGTGTACTCGTTCGAGAACATCTCCATCGAGCCCAAGCCGGGGGCTCCGGTGCCGTTCTGGTACTGCGGGGCCACCCCCCGCTCGGCCCGCCTGGCCGCCGAGTACTGCGACGGCTGGATGCCGGGCCGCACCACCCTGCTCACCATCGCGGAGCGGGTGGCCACCATGCAGCGGATGACCGCCGACAACGGCCGGCCCATGCCGACGGTCGCGGTGATCCCGCCCACATCGATCGCGGCCACCCGCGACCTGGCGTTGTCCGGGGTGAACCTGGAGGGTCTGCTCGCCTGGGCCAACCTGCGGGGCAAGTGGTGGGCCAAGCCACCGTCGGGCAGCTTCACCACCGCGGAGGACATCGAGGGCTCGCTGATCGCAGGCACTCCCGACGAGGTGATCGAGCAGGTCGGGCGCTTCGCCGAGGTCGGGGTGGAGCACCTGGTGTTCGACCTGCGCATGAACTTCGACCGCTGGTTCGCCTCGGTCGAGTTGCTGGGCCGCGAGGTCCTTCCCGCCCTGCGACCCTGACCGTCACACCGGTGTTCGCTTCGCCGGGGGCCGTTAGTCGGGCAGTTTGCAATGAGATTCAAGGTGGAGTCTCGTCATTGAGTTGCGCGAAATAGAATCTGAGGCTATTTTCTTCTACCAGCTTCGCCACCGGGTCATACAGCGGTGCGCCACTGTCCCTCATCACGCGCATGACATGTACCTGCATCCGTGCCGCCGGACCCAGGAGAAGCCCTATGACATCAGTCGCCCCCGCCCGCCGGGCAGCACCGCACATGACTCACACACCCGACTCCGACACGGCGTTGCAATCTCAGGCCGCGGTCTCTGCTGTCGAGCCTGGCACCGCCAGGCCCAGGCTGCGAGATCAGATTGCAGAGAACCCGCTGCTGAGCCTCGTCGGTGGGATCATTGTCGCGGTTATGACTCTCGTCGGCACTGCCTTCGTGGCCGTGTTGCTGTTCGCACTGAACGGCATCAACGACCGCCTTGACGCCCTCGAGGCGCGCATGGACCGACTTGAGGCCAAGGTGGACGCTGGATTCGCCGCGCAAGGCGCCCAGATCGCCGAACTCGATGCGCGTTTGACTGCCCAGATCGTCGAACTCGATGCGCGGTTGACTGCCCAGATCGTCGAACTCGATGCGCGGTTGACTGCCCAGATCGCGGAACTCGATGCGCGGTTGACTGCCCAGATCGCGGAACTCGATGCGCGGTTGACTGCCCAGATCGTCGAACTCGATGCGCGGTTGACTGCCCAGATCGCTGCGCTCGACCGGAAGCTGACCGCCTTGGTCGCTCACCTCAACGCGACCGCGGCGGTCGAAGCCGCGCTCGATCACAGATTGCTTACCCCGGACGCGGGCACCACTGAGTCTGAGGGCAGGTCGCCCGGCTGAACCCCTGTCCACCTAGGCTTCGGCTGGCGAGGGATTGGTGTGAAGCAAGTAGTTGACCGGGATTTCGTGGTCGGGGCGGCCCGCGCGGACGTGTGGCCCCGGTTGCTCGATGTGCAGGCGGTGGCCTCGTGGCTGCCGATCATGCACTCTGTGACCGAGGCGTCGTCGGGGCCGTCCGGCATCGACGGCTCCAGTTTCCGGGCCGCCTTCGAGGACAAGGTGGGACCGTTCTCGCTGCGAGCCGACCTGCACATCGAGGTGGCCGGTGTGAGCGAGCTCGAGGAGGTGGCGATCCGAGCCCGGGGAGAGGACCGCCAGATCCGGTCCCGCATCATGATCGACGCCGCGGCCCGTCTGTCCGATGCCGGCCCCGGCCAGACCCGGGTCCGCCTCACCGGCTCCTACGAGATCACAGGCCGGGTGGCCACCCTCGGCGCCGGCGTCATCCGCTCCAGGGCGAACAAGCTCATAGACACCTTCTGCACCAACGCCGCCGCCGCCCTCGCAGCTGCAGACTGACCGCACCCGCCATGGGTGATCGCCGTCGGCAGCCCACGGGCGTGACGACCGCTGAGGCTCTCAAGTGCAGGGGTTGCTAGAACGGGCCGATGGCGGTGTTGCCTGAGCTTGGGTTGGTCCGGTCTGGGGACCTGGACGAAGTGTTGGCGACGGTCGACTCCGACCATGCGCCCTATGCCGGGGGCACCGAGCTGGTGCCGGCCATGGGACTGGGTCTGCGCCGGCCGGAGGCCATCGTGGACTTGAAGCGGGTCGAGGCTCTGCAGGGGATCGTCGTCGATGCTGAGTTCGGCACAGCGACCATCGGTGCCGCTGTCACCCACCGGCGGCTCTCCGACCACCCGGCTGTCCGCGAGCACCTGCCGACGCTGGCTGCGGCCGCGTCGCGGGTGGGCAACGCCAGGGTGCGTTCCACCGGTACCGTCGGCGGCAATCTCTGCTTCGCCGAGCCCCGCTCCGACCTGGGCTGCGTGCTGCTGGCCCTCGGGGCGACGGCCGAGGTCCGCTCGGCAGAGGGAACCCGCACCACCAGCATCGACGAGCTGATTGTGGGAGCGTTCGAGACCTCGTTGACCGAGAACGAGATCCTCGCCAGCGTGACCGTGCCCTTCGAGCCACCGGGCATGTCGTACTGGAAGCTCCAGAGCTACGAACGACCCACCCTGGGCGTGGCCCTGGTGGTCACGGAGGACCAGTGGCAGGTCACCGTGGGCGCGGCCACCGAGCGGCCTACCCGCGCCGTGCTCGCCGCGGGCGACGCTGCCGGGCTGGCTGCCTTCGTCGACAGGCTGGAGTTCAGCGACGACATGACCGGCCCGCCCGACTACAAGCGCTCGGTGCTGCGGGCCCATCTGGGTCGCACACTCGGAGCGGCTCCATGACGGGCCCGCCCGACTACATGCGTTTGATGCTGCGGGCCCATCTGGATCGCACGCCGGGAGTGGCTTCATGACCGCCCCGACTGTCACTCCGACCGCTGCGTGGGACCGCCCGCCGGTCACGACGTCGAAGGTGGAGCGGTGACCTCCCCGGCCGCGACCTCGACCGTGATCCGGGCGCGGGTCAACGGCCGAGATGTCGAGATGCTGGTGCCGGTGAGGCTCACCGTGGCCGATCTGCTGCGGGAACGGCTCGGGCTCACCGGCACGAAGGTGAGCTGCGAGATGCAGGTGTGCGGGGCCTGCACTGTTCTGATGGACGGCGACCCGATCAGCTCCTGCACCGCCTTGGCTTGCGACCTTGATGGCGCCGAGGTGCTCACCGTCGAGGGTCTGGCCCGCGGCCGAGACCTGCATCCGGTGCAGGAGGCGTTCATGGCGGCCAATGCCTTGCAGTGCGGCTTCTGCACGCCAGGGTTCATCATGATGGCTGTCGCGCTGCTGGATGCTTGTCCTGACGCTGGTCCCGAAGAGATCAGGGAGTGGATGGACGGCAACCTGTGCCGCTGCACCGGCTACGCGCCCATCGAGACCGCGGTCACGCTTGCCGCCTCCCGGCTGGCGGCTGCAGCCGTCGAGGACGGCCAGTGACGGCCGCCGCAGGACAGCCCAGCCAAGTCCCGTTGGCACGGTCGTCCGCGGTCGGACTGCCGGGGCGAGCCGTCCCGGTGCCCTCGGCCATGGTCGAACGGGCGCAGGACCGCAGCCCGGAGGGCGCACCATGACCGCTGTACCCCGAAGCGACGGGTGGGAGAAGGTCACCGGGCGGGCCCGGTACGCCGTCGACGCGGTCCTCCCCAACATGGCCCACGCCGCGGTGGTCCGTTCCGAGCGGGCCCACGCCCGCATCACCAGCATCGACCGGGCCGAGGCCGAGGCCGCCCCCGGCGTGATAGCGGTGGTTACCGCTGACGACTTGGGCCACCTGGTCCGTCGCTTCGGCCACATCGTCCCCGACCACGCCATCCTGGCCGACGGCAAGGTCCGCTACTACGGCGAGCCGGTGACGGTGGTGGTGGCCGAGACCCCGCACCAGGCCGCCGACGCGGCCGAGTTGGTGTGGGTCGAATACGAGGATCTGCCCGCCCTCACCGACGCGGCCACCGCTTTGGCCTCCGATGTGTTCATCCACGAGCAGTCCTACGCCGAACCCGGTCAGGAGTTCTTGGGCGTGGCCCCGGCCGCCTCTGCCGACAACGTGGCCCACCGCGCCGAGTTGGTCTGGGGCGACGCTGAGGCCGCTCTGGCCTCCGCGGCCACCGTGGTGGAGACCACCGCCGCCTTCCCGATCGTCTACGGCTACGCCATGGAAACCTACAACGCGCTGGCCGACTGGCAGCCCGGCGCGTTGCACGTGGTGTCCACCGCCCAGCATCCCCTCATGGTCCGCAACGAGCTGGCTCGCATGTTCTCGCTGCCGCTGGCCGCGGTGCGGGTGGAGGTGCCTTATATCGGCGGCGGCTACGGCTCGAAGTCGTACACCAAGCTGGAGCCCTTGGCCGCGGCCGCGTCGTGGGCCTCGGGCCGGCCGGTCAAGGTCACCACCGATGTCGAGGCGGCCATGTACACCACCCGGGCCGACGGCGCGCTGGTCACCGTGCGCACCGGCTTCGATGCCGACGCCCGGATCTGTGCCCGCGACATCGACATCCGCTTCGACACAGGCGCCTACGCCGACAACAGCCCGCTGGTGCTCACTAAGAGCATCAACCGCAGCTTCGGCCCCTACCGGATGCCCAATCTGAGGGTCCGGGGCGTCGCCGCCTACACCAACACCTCCCCGGCGTCGTCTTACCGGGGCTTCGGCGCCCCGCAGGCAGCACTGGCCGGCGAGTTGAACATGGACATGGCCGCCGACCGGCTCGGCATCGACCCGGTCGAACTGCGCCGCCGCAACCTGCTCGCCCCCGGCGACACCATCATCGAGGGCAAGCGCCCTCTCGACGCCGACCTAGTCGCCGACCTCGACGCCATCGTCGCAGCGCTCGACCGCCCCGCCCCCACCCATGCGCACGCCCCCGCTCATGTGGCCGACAGCGCTTCCGCCGCTGATCCCGCTTCGGCCCCGACCGCCGTTCCGGTCCGGGATGCCGCGCCGCAACCGGGAACTCTGCGGGGCCGGGCGGTGGCCGTGACCGCCAGCGACGCCGGCGCGTCGCCCATCTCCACTGCCCAGGTGCGCATGCACGCCGACGGCTCGGTGACCCTGCTGGTGAGCAGCACCGAGATGGGTCAGGGCAGCCGCACCGCCCTCGCCCAGATCGCGGCCCTGGAGCTGTGCGTGCCTATCGAGGCCGTAGCGGTGGGCCAGAGCGACACCCGGTTCACCCCGTTCGAGTGGACCACCGGCGCCAGCCGCACCACCACCGTGGTCGGACTGGCCGTGCAGGCCGCCTGTGCCGATCTGTGGGACAACCTGCGGGCCCGCGCCGCCGATTCCGTCGGCGTGCCTGTTGAAGACGTGCGCGTGAGCAACGGCCTGATCCATGCCGGCAACGGGGCGCTTACTTCGGCGGAGGTGATCCGGCGGTGGTTCGGCGCCGACGCCGGCGAGGTGGTGGGCGTGGGCGTGATCCGCCGCGACGGCGCCACTGCGGTCTTGCCGCCGTTCTGGGAGATCGGCGCAGTGGGGGTGGAGGTCTCGGTGGACGAAGCCACCGGCGAGGTGACCGTCGAGCATCTGGTCACGGTCGGCGACGTGGGTTGCGCCGTCAACCCGCATCTGGTGAAGGGTCAGGACCTGGGCGCGGCCACCCAGGGCTTGGGCATCGCCTTGTGGGAGGAGATGATCTACGACGGCGAGCAGCTCGCCAACCCCAACCTCGTCGAGTACCGGGTGCCCCGCCTGCGTGACACGCCTCGACGTATCACCTCGGTGCTGGCCGAGCGGGGCGACGGGGCCGGCCCCTACGGCGCCAAGGGCGCCGGCGAGGGCGCCCTCAACCCGGTCCCGGCCGCGGTGGCCGCCGCAGTGGGCCGTGCCGTGGGCGTCTGGCCAACCGAGCTGCCGTTGACCCCGCCCCGGGTCTGGGAACTCCTACAGCAGGCCAAGCAATAGCCGCCCCCACCCGCCCCAAGTCTCGGATCGAAAATGTGGAGTGTGTCCACAGAATCCGCACCGAGAATTGCGGGTGCCTGCTATGCGGCGTCCTCCTCGAGCAGGGCCAGTGCGGCGTCGAGGTACTGCTCGGCGGCCTGGGTCATGCGGATCAGCCCGTAGCCGTCGAGCACAGCCCGCTTGAGACGCTCCGGGCTGGCCCGGCGCAGCGCGGCCTGCTGGATCACGCCGGCCACCGCGTGCACCGGCTGATCGCCTGCCCCGGCGCGGCCCAGCAGTTCCCGCCGTTTGTGCTTCACCACCTCCGCAATCTCGTTGAGCGGCACTTCGTACAGCGAGCGCTCACCCAGCTCCCGCACCACCACCGCCGACGTCCCGGACAGCCGAAGCACCTGCTGGGGCTCGCCCGTGTTGTCGAGTTCGTCGACCTCTACCTGTCCCCGGAGCCTGAGCCGTCCCAACGCCTGCTCCATCGGGGCTCGGGCCCGCTGGGTGACCTTCGACGCGCCTGCCCCCCGGATGTAGAGCCGGTAGGTCCTCTCCGCGGTCACAGGACCCTCCGCGGTCACGATCTCGAGCAGGCGGGTGGCGATCTGTGACACCGGGGCGGTTCGAGGGTCGGGCAGCCCGTCGCCCTGCCACGCCGTGTAGGACTGTGGCCCTGCGTCCGGGTCGTAGGCCGGCGTCGGCGTCGGCGCCCCGCCGTCGCTGGCACCGCCGCCCGCTTCTGGTTGTGCCCCGCCCGTCGCGGGTCGCAGCTCCATCCAGCGTTGGGGAGTAGCGAGTTCCTCGAACCCCATCGAGCGGTACAGCTCGTGCGCGTCGGCGGTGATCAGCATCAGCCGCTTCACCGTGGCCACCGCCGGGTGCTCGCAGGCTGCAGCCACCACCGCCCGTCCCAGTCCCAGACCCCGGTGCTCGGCCAGCACGTACACGTCGGTCAGCCAGCCGAAGGTGGCGTGGTCGGTGACGATGCGGGCGCCGCCCACCATCGAACCGCCGGGTCCGTACACCCCCAGCACGACGCTGTTGGCCGCCGCCGTAGCCGTCTGGTCCCGGCTGCGGCCCTGGGCCCAGTACCCCTCGGCCTCCAGGAATTCGTGCATGGCGTCCGAATCGAATCGAGCCGGGTCGTCGGAGATCACATACTCCCCGCACCGCCATTGCGACGGAGTCTCGTTCGTGCCAGGCTGACTCACGGTCGCCGACGCTACCCGCAACCTGCACCCGAGGTCTCGCCTGATCAGCGGGGCAACTAGCATCAACAGGCACAGCGCTTGGGGGAGGCAGTAGTGCTCGTAAGCGAGATTCCTGCTCTGAGGGAGTTCTGGTACCCGGTCGTGTACTCGGCCGAGTTGACCGACAAGCCCCACCAGGCCGTGCTCTTCGGCGAGGAGTACGTGGTGTGGCGCACCGCGGACGGCTCCGTGCACTCCGCCTTCGACCTGTGCCCCCACCGGGGCGCCCGCCTGTCGCAGGGCTGGCTGACCGGCGACCGTCTCGTGTGCGGCTACCACGGCTGGCAGTACGACGCATCCGGCAGCTGCGTGTGCATCCCCCAGAACGATCCATCCACTCCCATCCCCCGACGGGCCCGCCTCCAGCCCGTGCACGCCGACGAGCGCTACGAGATGGTGTGGATCTGCATAGCGGAGGAGCCCAGGGCCCCGATCCCCGACCTGCCCGAGCTGAACGACCCGGACTACGTGCTGATCCACGAGATGATGGAGGTCTGGGATGCGGCCGCCCCCCGGGTGGTGGACAACGCCCTCGATGTGAGCCATCTGTCGTTCGTGCACCGGGGCAGCATCGGCGACGCCGACGCCCCCCAAATGTCCGACTACGACCTGGTGCGCGACGGTTGGAACTTCAGCTTCACCATCTCCTACCAGTCGCGGGTCACCGAACAACAGAAGCGCAACACCGGCATCACCGACGACTTCATCACCCGCACCACCCACGCCGAACTGGTCCAGCCCATGGTGTTCCGGGGCGTGCTCGAGTACCCCAACGGCCTGCGCCACGTGCTCTACAAGACGTGCGCTCCAGTGGACGACCAGCGCACCTTGTTCTGCCAGTTCGTCGCCCGAAACGACCGTCCCGACGACGAGAAGGCCCAGGGAATCATCGGCGTCGACCGCACCGTGCAGTGCGAGGACCGGGCCCTGCTGGAGCGGATGCCGTCGGACTTTCCCGCCGAGATCACCACCGAGGTCCATACCAAGGGCGACCGCATGACGTTGGAGTACCGCCGGATCCTGGCCGAGTTGGCCGCCGAAGACGGCCCCCTACGGCCTGATGCCACCTGGGCGGGAGGCCGCTGGGGCGGCTAGTGGGCGAAGCGGACGCGCCGGGGTCCGAGACCGGCGGGCATGTCGCGCCCCTAGACACGACTCAAGCCGGCGTGACGGTCGCCATCGACGGTGTGAGCCGGCGCTTCCGCAGCGGGTTCCTTGCGCTGACCGAAGTCGATCTCACGATCGCGGCGGGCGAGTTGGTGGCGGTCGTCGGCCCGTCCGGGTGCGGCAAGTCCACGCTGCTGAAGATCATCGCCGGTCTGCTGACACCAACGGGCGGCGTGGTCGACTTCGGTGGCAGCCGCCCCGAGACCGGCTACGTGTTCCAGGACGCGCATCTGCTGCCGTGGCGCACCGCCATCCGCAACGTCGAGCTCTTCTTGGAGGTGGACGGGGTGCGCAAGGCCGAGCGCCGTGACCGTGCCCGCCGGGCCCTCAGGCTCGTCGGGCTCGCCGACTTCGAGACCAGCTATCCGGCCGAACTCAGCGGCGGGATGAAGATGCGAGTCAGCCTGGCTCGAACCTTCGCCACCGACCCCGAACTGATGCTGTTCGACGAGCCCTTCGCGGCGCTCGACGAGATCACCCGCAATCGTCTCAACAACGACCTGATCCGGTTGCAGCGTGACCGGGGAGTGACCGGCGTGTTCGTGACGCACTCCATCGGTGAGGCCGTATTCCTCGCTGATCGGGTGGCGGTGATGAGCCCCGCGCCGGGCCGGATCGTAGGAGTCGTGGATGTTCCCTTCGGTGACGATCGTCGCGCCGAGTTGCGGACCAGCCCAGAGTTCGCGGCGGTGGCCCGCGATGTCAGCGAGATCATGGCCGCCCACGAGGTAGCCGAGGGCCACGAAATAATGGCGGCGCAGCAATGATCGCTCGGTTGCGGACCGTCGTGGCCACCGCCGCGCCGCAGCTGATCGTTTTGGCGGTGGTGGTCTTCGTCTGGTGGGCGGCGGTGCGGATCCTCGAACCGAAGCCGTTCATCTTCCCTTCGCCGGGGCGTGTCCTCGACACGACCATCGCCGACTCCGACCGCCTGTGGACCGGGTTCAAGAACACGCTGTACGCGTCCGTGGTCGGGTTCGTCTTCGCCACCGCGGTGGGGGTGGGTGCGGCCCTGTTCCTCAGCCTGAGCCGCGTGCTGGAGCGGGCCTTCTTCCCCTGGGCAGTGCTGTTGCAGACCGTTCCGGCCGTGGCCGTGGCGCCGCTGTACGTGCTGTGGTTCGGGCCTGGGCGCCAGTCGGTGATGCTGGTCGCCTTCACCATCACGCTCTTTCCGATCCTGGCCAACAGCCTGGCCGGTCTGCGCTCCGCCGACGCCGCTCTCGTCGATCTGATCCGGCTTCGAGGCCGGCGGCGCAACTCGTGGTTCACGTTCTCGAAGATCCGCATCCCGAGCTCGCTGCCATACCTGTTCACTGGTCTGCGGATATCGGCCGGCCTCGCGGTCATCGGCGCGATCGTCGGTGAGATCGTGGTCGGTCGCGGGGGAACCGAGGCCGGCCTCGGCTACTGGGTCACCTTCGGCAGCACCCAGCTGAAGACCGATTTTGTGTTCGCCGCTATCGGCGTGTCGTCGGCGCTGGGCATCACCTTCTTCCTGCTGGTGTCGGCGGCCGGGAATCGGGTGCTGAGGCACTGGCACGAGTCGGCCCGAACCTCAGAGGTCTGACCCAGAGCCGCCGCGGCGGTCGCCCGCGTTCTCATCGGCTGCTCATCTCTGCGACAATGGGCGACGACCTCCTCCCCCACTGTTCCGACACAAGAGGAGAATCCCGGGCCATGCGAGACTCCCATCGCCGAACCCTCAACCCCATACGAGTCGCCTTTGCGCTGCTGGCGGTGCTTGCGCTCGTTGCAGCCGCCTGCGGCGACGACGCGGACGACGAGGCTGCGCCCGCTGCGCCGGCCGCCCCGGCGGTAGACACAGCCGCCGTCGAAGCGGCCGAGGCCGACGCCGACGCTGCCCGGGCCGAAGCCGACGAGGCCAGGGCCGAGGCCGACGCCGCCGCAACAGCCGCGGCCGAGGCGGCCGCGGCTCTGGAGGCGGCTGCATCCGACGCGGCCGTCTCGGATGAGGAAATGGCCGAGCTCGAAGCACAGCTTGCCGCCGCGGAAGAAGCCGCTTCGGCCGCCGAGTCGAGAGCCTCCGAGGCCGAGGCCGCCGCCACTGAGGCCGAGATGGCCGCCGAGGAGGCCGTCATGGCCGGAGCCATGACGGTGCTGCCCGAGATGACCTCGGTGTCGATACAGACCGACTGGTTCCCCTCGACCGACCACGCCGCGCTCTACGCCGCCGACCTTCTCGGCTTCTTCGAGGAGCGCAACCTCGACGTCGAGATCCGGCCCGGCGGTCCCGGCATCCGCGCCGCCAATGACATCGTGACCGGCAACGTCACCTTCGGCATGGCCCTCGCGGAGAACGTTGTGCTCGCCTCGGCCGGGGGCGCCGACCTGGTCACGTTCTTCGCCACCTATCAGGAGTCACCGCTCGGTCTAATGGTGCACTCCGCCTCGGGAATCGGCGACGTGGACGATCTTGGCGAGGTGCAGGTCTTCCCGGGCCAGGTCTTCTGGGAGGTGTTGAAGAGGGAGAACAGCCTGGCGGTCGAGGAGATCGCTTTCGACGGCAACCTGGCCGCCTGGGGCGAGAACGAGGAATGGGCTGTCCAGTCGATGGCCACGACCAGCCCCCACTTCGCCCGGTTGGCCGGCGCCGACCCTGCGATGCTGACCGCCACCACCCTTGGGTTCCCCTCCTACGCCACCACGCTGTTCACCTCCGACGCGTACGCCGCGGCCAATCCCGACATCGTTCGAGCCTTCGCCGAGGCGGCCCAGGCCGGCCTCCAGGCGTTCGTCGACGACCCGGGTCCGATCATCGCCTACATCAACGAGATCTGGCCCGACTTCGAGATCAGCGTCGGCGAGGCCGCGTACGCGGTTATGAAGGACCTGGTCGTCAGCGACACAACCGAACGGCTCGGCCTCGGCGCCATGGAAGGCTCCGTGTGGGGCGGCGTCGCCGGCCGCATGTTCGACGCCGGTGTCATCAGCACCGCGGTCAACAGCGCCGACCTCTGGACCAACGCGTTCCTGCCCGGCGGCACCGGCGTGGACATGACCGGCTTCCGCTGGGTGATGGTCACCGACCAGGCCGGTCTCGGCGACGAGGGCTTCAACGACCTCGCCTGGGCCGGCATCAGCCAGGCCGCCTCAGAGCTCGGCGGCTCCGGTGATGTGATCGAGTCGAGCGAGCAGGCCCAGTACGTGCCCAACCTGCAGCAGTCGGTCGACGCCGGCGCCAACCTCACGGTGGGCGTGGGCTTCCTCATCACCGACGCCATCGAGGAGGTCGCCGAAGCCAACCCCGACTCCAACTTCGTGCTCATCGACGCGGTGGCCGACAGTGCCCGGGGCTTCGATCCGGGCGATCCTCTGCCCAACGTGCAGAGCGTGCTGTACGCCGAGCACGAGGCCGCCTACCTGGCCGGCATCATCGCCGGAATGACCACCGAAGCCGACAAGCTCGCCTACGTCGGCGGGATCGAGATCCCCCCGACGGTTCGCTTCCTGAGCGGGTTCCAGCAGGGCGTCGCCTCGGTGAACTCGGCGGCCGAGGTGACCGTGTCGTGGGTGGGCGCCTTCGATGATCCCACCACTGGCCGGGAGCTGACCTCAGCTGCCTACGACGATGGTGCCGACATCGTCTTCGAGGTGGCTGGACTCTCCGGTCTCGGCGCATACGAGGAGGCCAAGGACCGCGGCGCCGGCCACTGGGTGCTCGGCACCGACACCTGCAAGGATCAGCTGGCACCCGACAACTACCTCACCTCGGCCACCAAGGATGTGGCCGGGTCGGTGTTCCGGGCGGCGCAGCAGGTGGCCAACGGCACCTTCGCGGGCGGTGTGGCCGTGCTGGATCTCAAGGGCGGATACGTCGGCGTCTGCGAGAAGACGTTCGGCAGCCTCTCGGCCGAGATCCAGGACGCGGTGAACGCCGCGGTCGAGGGCATCACCGCCGGTTCGATCACGGTCGATCCGGGCGTGTAGGGCTCCGCTCTAGGGCTTTGCTCCTGTCAGGGAGAGCCCTCTGCCCCCAGATGACTCCGCGCTAGACGCAAGGCCGGCCGAGCCCGTGCCGGCCGTGCGCATGCGCGGCATCACCAAGCGCTATCCCGGCGTGGTCGCCAACGACGCGGTCGACTTCACGGTGGAGTCGGCCAGCATCCACGGCCTGCTCGGCGAGAACGGCGCGGGCAAGTCCACATTGATGAAGGTGCTGTTCGGGCTGACCGCGCCGTCGGCCGGCACCGTCGAGATCGCCGGCCGACCGGTGGTGGTCAATTCCGCCCGTGACGCGCTCGATCTCGGCATCGGCATGGTGCAGCAGCACTTCAGCCTCATCGGCGACTTCACCGTGGCCGAGAACCTGGTACTGGGTAGGGAGCCGCTGCGACGGGGCGGGCTGCTCGACCTCGAGCGCGCTGCGGCCGACATCTCGGAGTTGTCGGACCGCTACGGCTTCCGCATCGATCCCGGCAGCCGGGTGGGCGGCCTCGCGGTCGGGGCCCGGCAGCGGGTGGAGATCCTCAAGGCGTTGTACCGCGGCGCGGAGGTGCTGATCCTCGATGAGCCGACGGCTGCGCTGGCACCCACCGAGGTGGCCGAGTTGGCTGCCCTGTTGCGTCGCCTGCGCGATCAGGGTCGCACCGTGGTGTTCATAAGCCACAAGCTGTCCGAAGTGATCGACCTGTGCGACCGGGTCACGGTGCTGCGCGGCGGTCGGGTGGAGGGCCATCGCGAGATCGGCTCGGCTGAGCGCGACGACCCCGACCGTCACGGTGCCCTTGCCGCCGAGCTGGCCCGAATGATGGTGGGCCATGAGCTGCCTGAGCCGCCTGCGAGGGTCGGTGGGCCGGTGAGTCGAGGCGTCCCGGCGCTGCGCCTCGAAGCCGCGGGTGATGGGCACCGGCTAGGTCCGATAGACGTTGAGGTGGGAGCCGGTGAGATCGTGGGCGTGGCCGGCGTGGAGGGCAACGGCCAGACCGAACTGGTGGAGCTGGTGGTGGGTGTGCGTCGCTGCCGTCGCGGTTCGGTGAAGCTCGGCGGCGCCGACGTGACCCGCTGGAGTGTGCGCCGCCGAATCAACGCTGGGGTGGCCCATGTCGCTGAGGACCGTCACGGGGCCGCGGTCGCCGACGGGCTCGACCTGGCCCACAACGCCACGCTCGGGTTTCAGGGCCGCCCACCCTTCTCGTGGCGCGGGTTGTGGCTGTCGCTGGTTCAGATGCGGCGCCTGGCCCGAGGCTTGGTGAACCGCTTCGGCGTGCAGACCGTAGCGGTGACCGATCCACTGAGGAGCCTGTCGGGCGGCAACCAGCAGAAGCTGGTGGTGGGCCGGGAGTTGAGCCGGGGGCCGGAACTGTTCGTGGCCGCTCAGCCCACCCGTGGCCTCGATGTGGCCGCCGCCGCGTTCGTGCACTCCGAGCTTGCCGCGCTGCGCCGCCGGGGCGCGGGAGTGCTGCTGGTGAGCCTCGAACTCACCGAGATCCTGGCTCTGGCCGACCGCATCGTGGTGATGTCGGGCGGACGGGTCGCGGGGGAGACCACCCCCGCTCAGGTGGATGTCACCACGCTGGGTCGCTGGATGACGGGTGCAGGCCAGACAGCCGGCGCCGCGACAGCCGAGGCAGCCGCATGACCGACGCCGACAACAGCCCCGGACCGCACGGTCCGCGAACGTCCACCGATCCGGAGCCTCCCGGCACACCCCGTCACAAGACGACGGCTGAGCTGCAGCGCACCCTTGAGAGCGCCGGAAGCGCGGTGGCCCGGGCGGCGGCCGTCGACCTCGCTCAGGGTGTGGGCCGGGCCGCCTTCATCTTCGCAACCACCGTGGCGGCTGCGCTGGTGCTGGCCGCGCCGTTGACGATCGCGGCCGGCTCCGATCCGCTCACGGCCTACACCGCCCTCTATGAAGGCAGCCTCGGCGGTCAGCGGCCCGTCGCCGAGACGTTGGTGTCGATGACTCCGCTGCTCTTCGGCGGTTTGGCGGTGGCCGTCGCCTTCCAGGCCGGCCTGTTCAACATCGGCGTGGAGGGCCAGCTGGTGGCCGGGGGAATCGCCGCCGGTGTGGTCGGCATCAAGATGACGACGTGGGCGCCGGTGCATGTGATCCTCGCGCTGCTCGCCGGCGCGGCCGCCGGTGCGCTGTGGGCGCTGGTTCCTGCCGCGCTCAAGGCTTGGCGGGGGGTGCATGAGGTGATCACCACCATCATGATGAACTTCGTCGCGTTCAGCGTGTCGCAGTTCCTGGTCAAGCCCGGCGGGGCACTTGAGGGTGAGATCCCCACCGGCACCGAGCCGGTGCAGGCCACCGCCGAGCTGCCCCGCATCTGGGAGCCCACCCGGCTGCATCTGGGGATCGTGGTGGCGGTGATCGTGGCCGGGGCGTGCTGGTACTTCATCTACCGCACGCCCGGCGGCTACCGGTTCCGGCTGGTGGGCGCCAACCCGGTGGCGGCCCGGTTCAACGGCATCTCGTCGAGCCGGGTGATCGTCGAGGCGATGATGCTGTCGGGGGCGCTGGGCGGACTCACCGGCGCGGTGGAGGTGCTCGGCACCCACCGCCGGTTCCTCGACTCGTTCTCACCCGGCTACGGGTTCGACTCGATCGCGGTCGCGCTTCTGGGGGCGCTTCATCCAGTGGGCGTGGCCGCGGCGTCGTTCTTCTTCGGGCTGCTGCGAGCCGGCTCGACGCAGCTGCAGCTGGAGGCCGGCATCACCCGAGACATGATCACCGTAATCTCGGGCCTGGTAGTGGCCTGCGTAGCCGCTCGCCTGCTGCTGTCGCGCCGAGCGGCCCGTTCCCGAGGCGGAGCGGACTGAGAACATGCCCGAGATGCTCGACATCATCGACATGAACTGGGTGGCCCAGGGCATCCGGCTGTCGGTTCCGTTGATCTTCGCCGCGCTGGGCGGGCTGCTGAGCGAGCGGGCCGGGGTGATCAACATCGCCCTGGAGGGCAAGATGCTCTTCGGTGCCTTCGCCGGCGTGGCCGTCACCTGGTGGACCGGCACCAACGTGGTGGGCTTGATCGCCGCGCTGGCGGTGGGTGCCGGGATCGGCTGGGTCCACGCCTGGTTCTCGATCACGGTTCGCTCCGATCAGATCGTGTCGGCCACCGCCATCAACCTCTTCGCGTTGGGTGTGACCGCCGCATTGATCCCGGCTATCTGGGAGGGTGGCCGGGCCAACACCCCCACCGTGGAGCGTTTCCGCCGGTTCGAGGTTCCCCTGCTGTCGGACCTGCCGCAGATCGGCACGGTGTTCTCCCGGCTGAGCTGGTTCGACTACACCGCGCTGGTGCTGGCTCCGCTGGTGTGGCTGGTGCTGTGGCGCAGCCCGTTCGGCCTGCGGTTGCGGGCTTGCGGCGAGTCGCCCGAGGCAGCCGCGTCGGTGGGGGTGAACGTGATACGCACCCGCTACACGGCGGTGATGCTGGCGGGGGTGTTCGCGGCCATGGGTGGCGTGTACCTGTCGCTGGTGCAGAACGGCCTGTTCCAGCGGGGCATCACCAACGGCCGCGGCTTCCTGGCCCTGGCCGCCATGATCTTCGGCAAGTGGCGTCCGATACCGGTGCTGGGAGCGTGCCTGCTGTTCGGGATGGCCGACGCCTATCAGCTGCGGGCCCAGTCGAAGTCCGACTTGCCCGTCGAGCTGTTCCAGGCTTTGCCCTATGTTGTCGGCCTGATAACCCTCGTGTTCGTCGGTCGGGCGGTGGCCCCAGCGGCCATCGGCCGTGCCTACGTCAAGGACTGACCCCACCCCCAATAGGAGACTTCGATGGAGATCGCCGTACAGACACCGCCCGAGCACACCGACTTCCCCCGGCTGCTCGACATCTGGCAGACCGCCGACGGGCTCGGCTTCGCGGCCGGGTTCACGTTCGACCACTTCGTGCCGCTCAACCCCGGTGCCCGGCCGTCTGCGCCTGGCGGGACCCCCGACGGCCCCCAGTTCGAGGGCTGGACCGTGCTGGCCGCGCTGGGCGCGGCCACCAGCCGGCTCGACCTGGGAACGCTGGTTACCGGGGTCACCTACCGCCATCCGGTGATGCTGGCCAAGATGGCTGTGACCCTCGACCACGTCAGCGCCGGCCGGGCCCTGCTCGGGGTGGGCGCAGCGTGGCACGAGGCCGAGCACGCCATGTACGGCTTCGACTATCCCGGCGTGGGTGACCGCATGACCATGCTGGACGAGACGCTGGAGGCGTTCTCGCTGCTGTGCACCGCCGAGGACTCTGTCGACTACGACGGGCGTTTCGTGCAGTTGAGCGGCGCCTGTTTCGACCCCAAGCCGGTGCGGCCCGGCGGCGTGCCGGTGCTGGTGGGCGGCAGCGGCGAACGACTGCGACGCATCGCCGCCCGCCGGGGCGACTGGTACAACGGCTTCTGGGCTCCGTGGGAGTGGCCCGAGGTCAACGACGGCCTCGACGAGTTGCTGGGCGGCAACGGCCGCAGCCCCGGCGACCTGAAGCGCACCGCCTTCGTGTTCACCGAGCTGGCTGACGATGCCGCCACCACCGAGGGCCTGGTCAAGACGTTCCAGGCCACCCGGGGCGGCACCGAGGAGCAGGTCCGGGCCCGGATCGTGGCCGGCTCGCCCGAGCAGATGGTGTCTGTGCTGGAGTCCTACGCGGCCGCCGGGGTCGACATGGTCATCCTCAACATCCGCCCCGACCAGGGCGCGGCCGAGGTGGCCCGCTTCGGCGAGCAGGTCCTGCCCGTCTTCGACCGCCGGACATGACGACGAGACCACCGCCTTTGACCCAGTTGGAACGCTGCCGGCAGTTCAGCTGCGTCAGGAACACGCGGAGAGGGCCGCGCCGTGAGTGACGGATCGCCCGTCGACCTTCTGTTGAAGGGCGGCACGGTGGTGCCCTGCGACGGGTCACGCCGCGCCTTCGTCGGCGATGTGGCTGTGAGCGGCGGCCGCATTTTCTCGATCACCCCTGCCTCGGGCGATGCGGCCGCCCCGGCGGCGGGCCGGGTGCTCGACGCCTCGGGGTGCGCGGTGATCCCCGGCTTCGTCAACTCCCACACCCACACGCTGATGGAGCGGGGCGTGTTCGAGGACATGGACTTCTTCACCTGGCTGGAGGACTTCGCCCTGCCCAAGGACATGGCCTACGAGCCCCGCCATCAGCGGGCCGGGTCGCTGCTGTGCCAGGCCGAGATGATCGCCAACGGCACCACCAGCTTCATCGACATCTTCCGGTTCCCGGCCGAGTCCGCCGCGGTGGCCGTCGACTCCGGTCTGCGGGCCACCATCAGCCCCCAGGCCATCGACTCCCCGGCCGGCGCGGGCGAGACCCTGGAGTCCAGCGAGGCCTTCATCGACGACTGGCACGGCCGCCACCCGAGGGTGCGGGCCTGGTTCGGGCCGCATTCGCTTTACACGGTGGACGCGGCTACCTACCGAGCCATGAGGGAGCGGGCCGACCAGCTCGGTGTAGGCATCCACACCCATCTGGCCGAGACCCGGGGCGAGGTCGAGCGGGTGGCCGAGCTGTCGGGCGGGCTCACCCCGGCGGCCTGGCTTCACCGCCTGATCGGCCTCGGCCCCGACGTGGTGGCCGCCCACTGCATCGAGCTCACCGACGACGACCTGGAGCTGGTGGTCTCCTCCGGGGTGGGCGTGGCTCACTGTCCCACGTCCAACATGAAGCTCGGCAACCGGGCCGCCCGCATCCCCGAGTTGATCGCCGCGGGGGCCACCGTTGGCCTGGGCACCGACTCGATCATGACCAACAACAACCTCGACCCGTTCGAGGAGATGCGCCAGGCCGGGCTGCTGGCCCGGTTCAGCACCGGTGATCCCGCCGTGCTGCCCTGCGCCGAGATCCTGGAGATGGCCACCATCGGCGGCGCTCGGGCGCTGGGCCTGGGCGACGAGGTGGGGTCTATCGAGCCGGGCAAGCGGGCCGACCTGGTCGTGGTCGGGCTCGACCGGCCCCGGGCCTGGCCGGTGCTGAGCGACGGCGACGGCGGCAACGTGATCGAGCAGCTGGTGTGGTCGTGCTCGGGCTCCGATGTTCGCTACACCATCGTCGATGGAGCGGTCCTGCTCGACGACCGGCAGCTGGTGACCCTGGACCTGGCCGAGATCGCCGATCTCGTGCCCCGCGAAGCCCGCCACCTCCTGTCCAAGGCCGGGGTCCTCGACCACGTGCTCGACAAGTACCGCGGAGGCGACAATGACTGAGGAAGCGATGTGTGAGGAAGCGCTCGACAAGTACGGCGGAGGCAACGATGACTGAGCAGGCGATGCCCGACGACGCTCGACAAGTACCGCGGAGGCAACGATGACTGAGGACGCCATAGAAGACACCTCGACCTGGATGACCGAGCGCTACATGCGCCTGCCCGACGGGTCGTTCCCCCATCTGGGCGTCCGGGGCGGCGGCGACGTGGCCGAGGTCGCGCTGCTGTCGGGCAGCCCCGAGCGGGTGGAGCTGATGGCCTCGATGCTCGACGATGCGCAGCGGGTCGGCGACCGCCGCGGCTACGCGGTGTTCACCGGCACCCTCGACGGGGCCCGCCTCACGGTGGCCACCAGCGGGGTGGGCTCGCCGTCGATGGCCATCGCGGTGGAGGAGCTGGCCGCCTGCGGGACGTCGTGCTTCATACGGGTGGGCAGCTGCGCGGCCCTGTCGCCGGCCATGCCAGTGGGCGGCATCGGGGTGGCCACCGGCGCGGTCAGCGACGAGGGCACCAGCCGCTACTACGCGCCCGAGAACTTCCCTCCGGTGGCCACCCACCGGGTGGTGGCCGCGCTGGTGGCGGCCGCGTCCCGCCTCGGCACCCCGGTGGAGGTGGGCGTGACCCGCTCGACCGACAGCTTCTATGAGGGCGAGCGCACCGTGGAGGTCATCAGCCAGTGGAAGGCCCTGGGCGTGATCGCCTTCGAGATGGAGACGTCGTGCCTGTTCACAGTGGCCGCCGCGTTGGGCTGTGAGGCTGGCTCGGTGCTGTGCGCGGGCACCAACCTGCTGTTCGGTGAGGCCACCTACCAGGGCCAGCGCCTCGACGAGTACGCCGCCGGCCAGCAGGCCATGCTGGAGTTCGCCCTGGCCGCCGCCGCCGACCTGTCGCGCGGCTAGGCCCTGAAATTGATGCGGATGGTGGGCCTCCAGGGGCGTATATGTCGCCGATATCGGAGCGGGCTGCCGCTGACCTGTCGCGCGGCTAGGCCCTGAAATTGATGCCGATAGTGGCCCTCCAGGGTCAGATGCGTCATCAATTTCGAAAGGGATTTGGGAGAGCGGGCGGTGGCTGATCTGGTGGTGCGGGGCGGGATCGTCGTCCCCAGCGCCGGCGCCGACCCCTTCGTGGGCAGCGTGGTAGTGGAGGACGGTCGCATCGCCGCGGTCCGGCCGGGGTCGCAGGCGATCACGGCCGACACCCTGGTCGACGCCTCCGGCTGCCTGGTCATCCCCGGGCTGGTGCAGGCCCATGTGCATCTGTGCCAGACCCTGCTGCGAGGACTGGCCGACGACATGGAGGTCATCGAGTGGCTGCGGCGGCGGGTGTGGCCCCTCGAGCAGGCCCACGACTACCGGTCGCTGCGTGCTTCGGCCATGTTGGCGGTGGCCGAGCTGCTCACCGGTGGCACCACCGCCGCACTCACCATCGAGTCGAACCTCCATACCGGCGCCGCCTTCGAGGCAGCCGAAGAACTCGGGATCCGAGCCACCATCGGCAAGGCCTTGATGGACCGCTACGAGCCCGGAACCGAGATGGAGGTGCCCGACTCCGAGGATGCCTGGGCCGACCAGATAGATCTGTTGGAGACCTGGCACGGCTCTGCCGATGGCCGGTTACAAGTGGCGCTGTCGCCTCGCGGCCCCCGCAACGCCACCCCGGAGACTTGGCGTCGCTGTGTGGCCCTCGCCGAGGAGGCCGATCTGCGGCTGCACACCCATGTGAACGAGAACCGGGCCCAAGCCGATCTGCTGGGCGCCTCGCCCGAGGGCCGTGATCTGGAGGCTTTGGCATCGTGGGGGGCGCTGTCACCGAGGCTGGTGATGGCCCACGCGGTGTGGTTGAGCGACCGCGAGCGAGAGCTGGCTCGCCGCCACCGGCCGCATGTGTGCCACTGCCCGTCGGCCAACCTCAAGCTCGCCTCGGGATTCGCTCCGGTGCCCGGCTACCTGGCCGACGGTCTCAACGTGGCTGTCGGCGCCGACGGCGCGCCGTGCAACAACCGTCTTGACGGGTTCGAGGAGATGCGGCTGGCCGCCTTGCTCCACAAGCCCGCGGCGGGGCCTCGGGCGGTGCCGGCCCGTACCGCCTTCGACATGGCCACCATGGGTGGTGCCCGGGCGCTTGCGCTGGAGCGCGAGATCGGTAGCATCGAGCCGGGCAAGCGGGCCGATTTGGCCGTGGTTCGGCGCGACCGTCTGCACACCACCCCGGCTGGCGGCGCCGATGTGTTCTCGGAGCTGGTCTATGCCCACACCGCCGCTGATGTGGACACGGTGCTGGTCGACGGCCGGGTGGTAGTAGCCGACGGCCGCCTGCTGTCCGGCGACGAGTCCGCCATACGAGCCGAAGCCGAAGCCCAGCAGTCCGCCCTAATCGGCCGGGCCACCCTCTAGGAGGCTGTTGAGCAATCGGGTTGCTGGCTGGCGGGTTCGGGTGGTTGTGTTGGTGTCGGGGGTTGCGCGGCTTGTGGGGGTGTGTCGGGGTCGGGTGCGGCGGTGCCGGGGTGAGGGGTCGGGCGGCGGCCGGTTGGGCGTGTCTGTGGCGGGGGTCAGGCGGCGGTGAGGTTGGCGATGCGCACGAGGTTGACGGCGGCGGCTCTGTGGGTGAGCCACTGGTGGTTGGCGGCGACGCCGCGGTAGGGGACGCGT